>JAEZIV010000333.1 GCA_023436515.1 Bacillota bacterium | reverse complement strand
TCATTATTTAGTACCCTTGGCCTCCAGCGCTGAAATAAATTAAGATATCCAATTGCAAACATCTGCTTACCATAAAGCCATTTATGATAAGGGTCTATAGTGGGATCAGTAATTCCGGCATTTACTTCATCCAGATACCCCTTATACATAGGTTTATCCTCGCTACCGGACATCAGCACAGATGCATCCTCAATCTGTCCAAGAATACCTGTAGTATTTCCGTCACTATCTACATTAAAGGTTCCTCCGTTAACAATAACATCACCGTTAATTACTATCCTGGATTTCATTGAGTCAATAGAGCCGCCGTAATGCACAATTGCACTATTTACAATAGCACTGCTCTTATCATGTGCCTTTGCATCTTTTTCATTTGTCAATCCAAGATAGCTTCCATTAATGGCAATGACCGAATCCTCACCATTCATCTCAAGATCATCAAAGGTGTAAGCATTTCTTCCCACCACTATTCTCTCTTTTGTACCAAATACATGGATCCCGTTTGCAATTGCATCTCTGTATATGTATATAGAGCTGGAAGACAAATTGTTTATATTAAGGTATTCTCCCGTTCTGATAAGGCCTCTGGAGTATGCATTTCCATCAACGGACAGATGTCCGCCATCTTTGGCATAAATGCCTCCGTAGTAATACTGCTCCATCTGCTTTGCATACTGCGGAGAGGTTCCAAAGGCTACAACATCTCCTTTTACCTGAGTATTTATGTTCTCCACCATCAAATCTCCTATGGTGTAAATTGCCCCATTTAATTTGAATTCCTTTGGCACATGCATGGTTACTACCAGGTAGGAGCTGATCTTTTTATTTGGTGCTCTGTCTCCATATCTTTCATAATCTGACACTGCCGTTACACCAACTGTTACATCTATCTTGCGAGGATCAAGGTCTCTTGATGGCTGGTGCTTAATATACCTGATATCGGATATCGTGACAGTTGCTTCATCCCCCGGAGCACTTGATAGATTTATGTGATAAATCATTGCTCCAGACGCTTTTATATCTTCAATAACCTGACGGGCAAAGGCAACCTCGTCACTCCCACTTATGCCGTTGGTTTTACTTTCATCAGCACAATAATCTACTACATAGGAAAAACACCTTTCAATCCCTGCTTGTGCAGCATAATATGCCTTATCAACAACCTCCTCATGCTTGCTTATTTTATACCCCATAGTTGAACTATCCAGGAGTGCCACTCCAAGAATGATTAGTATTGCCAGTACAATAACTACAGCCAGCATTACAGAGCCCTTTTCATTTTTCACAGGTTTCAACATGGATGCACTTTCACCTCGTTTAAACAGGATTTTACTCTACCGGTTAATTACTCACTGAAAATCTCTGCTGGATGTCTCAATCATTAGTTCACTGAGATATTTCTCCTTAACCGTATACAACTTAATTGTCAGCCGAACTATATCCGGAGCCGGAAAAGACTCAAATTTTACCTTATACTTATACTTATCTGCTAGGGTTCCACCCGTAAGTCCCGGCCCTTCCAGCTTGATAAATTCAGCGGTCTCACTACCCGGGCTATCATAAATAGCACTGCGAGGCGTTTTTGAAGGATTAAGCTTGATCTTCTTTGAGTCATCACTGAAGTCACATAGCTCATCACTATTTTTAACGGCTTGAACCACGCTGGCTTTGGCTACCTGCATAGCAGCGTTTATCTCCAACTGATTTCCTGTCATATTAATAATAAAAACAGAGTTGGAAAAAACAGCAACAAGGGGTATGGATATTATCCCCAATATAGCTAAAGCTGTGATTATTTCAGTTATAGTCATTCCCTTATTGTTTCTTAACAATTTAAGCATATATCACCTGATTACTTTATTGTCACATTTTCTTCATTACTTCCATAATCTATGGCTTTTCCCTGGCGGTCATAAAGCCTGACTCTGTTGGAGGTATCAACAGAGGTTATGTTTAAATGATTTCCTGAGTTGTTTTTGATACTTAACTTCAGGTTTAAACTGTTATTCTCTTCCACTTCCGAAAGCTGAACATTAATTAATAGGTTAATATCCCTGTTGGGGATTGTTCCGCTCATTTTCTTGCTCTTGCCTGAGGCATCTGAAACTGTAATACTATAGGCATTTTTATCAATGCTCATATCCATTGTCAGAAATTCGTTAGTTTTAAGTGAAATACCATCCTTTGACCTGTTTGGGCCAAAGACAATAAAGTTATCCCCTGCTGCTAAGAAGCTGTTCAGCTTAATTTCAAAATCATTTGAATCAGTATTGGCCGGAGGTTCTACTTTAATCGGAGTCTCTGACAAACCAGCCGAATCAGAATCAAGCTCTCCGAAGGGATCTCCAGTTTCATAATCAAAGCGATTGAATTTTTGCCTGCCATACTCATAAAGCTTATCGGCTGCTTCCAGATTCAACGCATACATACTAATATTTAAGGCTGCAGTGAAATTTTTACCATTTTGAATAACCGTGTCTTCACTTTCTGAGGTGGTTTCATCCTTGCCCTCTTTTTCCTTTATCAACTTGAAGGAATTTATCTTGATTATCCTTGAGCTGCCCTCTATATATTCAACCATATCCATGATCTTGCTCAGTTCCGCGCTAGTATTGAATTCAATTTTTATCTCATAATAGCTCGATTGATTTACTTCTTTTTTTTCAGGTGCCCCTATTCTAACACCTGTTATATCACTTCCAACCACTTTGGAAAGTTTATCCATGTATTCTATGCAATCTGTGACATTGGTCTCGTTGCTCAAATAGCCTGCAAGTATCTCTTCTCGGGCCTGCTTAGATTGAAGCTCTGTCTTCTTCATTTCCAGATTCATAAGATCGCTGTCAAGGCCTTGCTTCTGTATCGTCAATTGTGAAATCTGATTTTTTTGCTCTCCTATATCCGAGACCACGGGTATCCACATAAATTTGTAGAAAATAAATGCATATATTATTACTCCTAAAATACTTAATAGAATTATTTCATTTCTTTTAAGCTTTAAATTCATGGTTATACCCCCTGGTTGTTTTGGCTCAGTTCTATTTTAAACGCAAGCTTGACATTGGCTTTATCATAACTAAAGGTAGCTTTTGAGGTATAGTCAACGAATGCATCTGTTCGGGTGATATTTGAAATGTATTCGGCCACAGCCGTGCTGTCTTTTGCAAAACCCGTTATAGAAAGACTATTGTCACCACACAGCAGGCTATCAATTGTCACTCCCTCAGGAGCAGTTTGCTGTACAAAATTGAGGATATCTGTTGTCAACAGCGGATCCGATGTTATGTTGTCAATAACCTCTCTTTTCCTTGAAACATTCGACTCTATTGTTGCTATCTGTTGATTTACATTCTTTACCTCGGTATATTTATCACTTTGAATTTCGGCCTGCAATTTAGATGAAGTGCCTTCAAG
>JAEZIV010000332.1 GCA_023436515.1 Bacillota bacterium | reverse complement strand
ACAATGAGGTTAAATTTTTCCGGATTACATGAAGATAAGATTGAAAAAGGTATTAGAATACTTGGTGAACTGCTGAGGGAAGAGGTTAAACCTGGCTAAAGTCTCTTTAATATTCTGTAAACTTGTGAATCCCATATTCATACCATAATAGTGAAGAGAACCTGCTTTACGGGGCTGAACATTAAAGCTAAGAAATGTGTTGTTCCTTCAAGTCTGTAAAGCAGCTTTCATTACTATAAATGTCACTGAAAATCAGTGATATGGGAGGTAATATGATATACCTGGATAATGCAGCCACATCGTTTCCAAAACCTGAGACAGTGTATAGAGAAATGGATATTTGTATAAGAACCTTTTGTGCCAATCCCGGAAGGGGAAGTCACGCAATGTCCATTAAAAGTGCACAGGCAGTTAATGATACTCGTGAAAAAATTGCTGCTCTCATCAATGCTAAGGATCCTCTGAATATAAGCTTTACGAAAAATGCAACAGAAGCTTTAAATATTGCAATACTTGGCTGTCTGAAGGAGGGAGATCATGTAATTACCACCTGCATGGAGCACAATTCTGTCCTGAGACCACTAAAAACTCTCGAAAAATTTAAAGGCATCAAGTTGACAATTGTAGATGCTGACAAGCTTGGATGGATAGATCCCTTTATGATAAAAAAGCATATAAATAAGAAAACCAAGCTAATAGTCTGTACTCTTTCATCAAACGTAAATGGCATAATTATGCCGGTACGGGAAATAGGAAGAATTGCCGCTGAAAGGGGAATAATATTTTTACTGGATGCTTCTCAAGGCCTTGGGAGTATGGAAGTTGACCTGGCGAAAAACAATATCAGTATACTTGCTTTCCCAGGGCATAAAGGTCATTACGGTCCCCAAGGTACAGGTCGACTTTACGTTTCACCGGAAGTAAAATTGAATCCCCCGATGAGCGGAGGAACAGGGAGTAAGTCGGAGTATTTGTATCAGCCGGAGCTCCTGCCTGACAAATATGAAAGCGGAACTTTGAATACTCCAGGGATAGTAGGCTTGGGCGCGGGAGTGGAGTTTATCAGAAAAAATGGGGTAAACACAATAAAATCAAAAAAGGACGGACTGACCAAAAGGTTATTTGACGGTTTGTCTCAGAATAAAAATATTAGGATTTATAGTTCTGAAAACATTAATGAAAATTCAGGAATAATTGCCTTCAATATAAAAAATACCGATTCCTCTGAGATCAGTATGCTGCTGGATAAAAGATATGGTATAGAGTGTAGGTCGGGTCAGCACTGCGCTCCACTAGCCCATAGGCTTTTTAATACAATGAAAACAGGTATGGTTAGATTGAGTATTGGTTTTTTTAACACAATTAATGAAATTGATAATACAATTTCTGCAATCCATCGTATAATATATGATGTGGTTAATAAAAATTAATGAAATTGATTAAAATATTAAAAAAATTAATAATCAGTTAAATTATATTAATTTATATGTAGACAAATTTATCTTCCTGGTGTATAATTTACCTATAATAGAGTTGGAGGTAGAAAACCATGGATGATAGATTTAAGAAAATAATAACAATTGTTGTAATGATCTTTTTATTTATAATTGCACTCAGAATTTTAGGTTGGGTATTAAGCCTTATTTTACCTGTAGCGGTAATTGGTGGGATTGGATACATCATTTTCAGGATTATTAATAAGAGCGGTGCAAAGAAGTATTAAACTTAATTTCAACCAGGGGAAAAACAGTCTTTATTGGGAAATCAATAAAGACTGTTTTTATTTTTGCCGATATATAAAGTAAGATAACAATATTTTCGTATAATCAGGAGGTGGGCTATATGGAAATAAACAGAGTTTCTTCGATATATCCGGTAATTAGGGTAGAGGGCTATAAGAAAAACATGAAGGATGATAAAAAAGGTAAGAATGAATATGAAAGAAATAAAAAGGATTTTGAAAATGAACTAAACTCAAAAAAAAGAGATGGAGCTAATTCTAATAAATAACGCCTTTATGGTAATACAAAAAGCGGACTACAATTTTCTGTAGTCCGCTTTTTGTAACTGGTCGGAATGACAGGAGTTGAACCTGCGACCTCTTGCACCCCAAGCAATTAATTGACTTTTAGCCAAATTAAAATTATTTTACAAACCCTTTATTTGTTTGGAGTTAGAGTGCTTGTAACTAATGTTACCACCTAAAAATTGGAATAAGTTAAGTAAAAAATTATAAGTTTTTTATAAGTTTATAAGTTTTTTATAAGTAAAAAAATAAGCCTTTCGGCTTACTTGGTTTTTCGTCTTTTCGCAAAATCAATAACTTTTGCTAACTCAGATTCTTCTGCTCTTTCTTCAATTTTACTCATTTCTTCATTAAGTCCTTTAAATATATCATCAATTTTACTTGCCGTTGTTTTTGTATCGCTCAGCATAGTTCCGTAAATATCAAGCGTCGTTGTTGATTCATCATGCCCTAAGGCTTCTTGAAGTTCAGTTAAACTCATTCGACCTTTGCTCATATAAACAAAAGTGTGTCTGAACATATGTGGAGTAACGTGTATGCCAGTTTTTGAACTAATTCTATCCAGCACACTATTTAAACTATCAGCCTTCATCATTGTTCCGTTTTCTGATGGAAAGATTAAATCAAGCCTTTTGAGATCGGTATTAAAAAGGGAAGGGTTAAGCTTACTGAGTAACATTTCTTTCTGCTGCTTTAAAAAAAATATTGCTTCATCTGATAAAGGTACATAGTGAATATTCGAGCTCTTAGTATCTCCAATCCCATATTTACCATTAGATTCATCAATTATAATGCGCCTATTTTTGTAATCAATATCTGAATGCCTTAATGCTAAGATTTCACCACGTCTTAGTCCAGTAACCAACATAAATCTAAAGCACCAATTCCACCGTGTTTCTTTTAAAGCATCAAATATTGATTTAAGTTCTTTGATTGTAAGGGTTTTTCGTGGTTTGGCTTGTTTATTTGGAATTTGAATATCTTTTACTGGATTCTCTGAAACAATTTTATCTTTTAAGGCTTGTTCAAAAGCAATATTTAGTACTTTTCTAGTATGTTTCATGGTCCAGGTAGACAATCCTTTTTTATTCATTTCGGATATGATTTCTTGAATATCAATAGACGATACTTTTTTGATTAAGTTGTTACCGATCTTCGGCTTTATGTGTTTCTTCCATAAATCATTATACTGTGCATATGTCGCAGGCTTCTTTAATGGTTCGATATATACCTTTAACCACTTATCGAACCAGTCATTTACCTTGTGTTTTTCTTTAATTATGGGAAGATTGGCAACGGATTTTATTTTCTCTTGTAGCTCAGGTAAAGTTTTGGCACTTCTTGTTCTTAGGTTGCCATCTACCATCTGCCGCCACTCATAGCCTTTATTATTAGGAAGCTTTCTAATAGTTCCCATTCCATTAGGATTTCTAGTGTTCTTAGCCAATGTGATTACCTCCTTGAATCAGATAATCCAACCAAATAGTCAAGTGAAACATCAAAATATAATGCATATGATTTCATAATGGATAATGTCGGTTCTCTTTTAGCATTTTCATAGTACACTACCGCAACGTGTGAAGTTCCGAGCGCTTCTCCCATTTCTCGTTGTGAAATTCCTTTTTCGGTTCTTAAAGATAATACCCTTTTAGCAAATACGTCTAATGTCATTTTCTTTCTTTCCTCTCAACTGAATTTCTTAAATTAAATGTAACTTTTGTTACCATTGTAACATGTTCTATTAAAAATGCAAATATTTTTTTAAAATTATTCAAAAAAGATATTGACACAGGAAATAATAGATAGTAACATTATAAATGTGGTAACAATAGTTACCTTAACTAAATATTATATATAGAGAGAAAGGGGGTGTGCTAATGGTTAAATTCCCCGAACTAGCCAAATTAATGGCTACATATGGTCTTACTAGAAAATCCCTTGCAAAAATCATCAACAAGAGCCCGGCTGCTGTTACAGGCAAAATGTCCGGCGCTATCGATTGGAAACGTCCTGATATGGTAAGCATAACGGTTTACTTTAAACAGTACGATCCATCCATCACCATGGATAAAATTTTTTACCCTGATGGTAACTAAAGTTACCTAACAACTGAATAGGAGGTACAAATGAACCAATTAACAACCTTTAATCAAATGACTTCAATGCAGATTGCAGAGGTCACAGGGAAATTACATCATCACATTACAAGGGACATTAAAGACGAGATTGAAAAGCTTGAAAATTCAGGTGTCCCAACTGAAACCAAATTTGGTTTGAGTGAAAGAAAGGATTCAACTGGCCGGACAATACCCTACTACATATTAACCAAAGAAGGAGTTCTCCAGTTAGCCGCCCGGTATGATGCGGTAGTCAGAGCAAAACTAATCGAACTGGCCATGAAAGAGGACAAGCCCCCGGTGCAGATTGACAGTAAATTTCTTTTCACGATTGCGGCTCAGCTGGAAGAAAAGGAAAAGCAGAATCTACAGTTAACCGCCAAAATCGAGCAGGACAAGCCTAAGGTATTATTTGCAGATGCGGTTAGCACGGCACATACAACAATATTGATTGGAGAACTAGCAAAGCTGCTAAAGCAAAACGGAATTGATATTGGCGAAAAGAGATTATTCGAATGGCTCAGAAATCATGGCTACTTAATTAATCGCAAAGGAACGGACTACAACGCACCAACTCAGAGGTCAATGGAAAAGGAACTATTCACAGTTAAAGAAACGGTAATTACCCATCCAGACGGACACATCAGCATAAGCAAAACTACAAAAGTAACCGGTAAAGGTCAGCAGTATTTTATTAATAAGTTTCTTAACAAATCAGCGTAAGGAGGGACAAGCAGTATGTGGCACCCAGTATTTGATGAAATGAAAAAGGAGGAAAGAAAGCAGATGGCAGATTTTAAGGTTAGGTGTGTGAAAACAGCATCCGACAGTTTGGTTAAATTGAACGAGACATATCAAGTTAAAGACAGAACTTTTTATGTTGAGCATGGCGATTATTATGCAGATTGGGCTGAAAAAGCTTGCAATATAAAATCATTGAATGAATGGTTCGAACCTAGAGGGTACAAATTTGAACTCGTCGAGGACAAGCCCCAGCAGTTTACCAAGGCTGATTTGAAAACGGGAATGAGGGTGGAGATTAGACGAGGTGATAGGCTCATAGTCTTTCTTAATACCGCAGAAGACAAGGATGTTTTAGTCGGTAATTCTTGGTGCTGGTTAAAGGATTATAATAATGAGTTATTCTGTTGCGGACCTTTTGGTTCCCATAAATACGATATTGTTAAAGTTTATGATCAACCTGTTGAACATATAGATTTAGTTAAAATTCATGAACTTGGCAAACTCCTCTGGACCCGCCCCGAACCAAAGCACTACACAATAGCCGAAGCCGAAGCAAAGTTGGCGGAAATTGATGGACAGGCTGTGAAGATTGGAGGGTGAGGGAATGAACTGCCCGTATTACATAAGACACAAGGAGGAAATTATCAATTGTAGCCGTGGGCTTGTTAGCGGAAAGATTGAAGAAAACTCAGCAAGCCACATTAAGAAATACTGCAATAACAAGTACCGCAGTTGTAGGTGTTACAAATATTTGGAATCGAGGTGGGGACATGGGCAAATCAGAGTTTGTGCAGCGAATGACTAAGGATATGGCGCGGTTGAAGAAAAGGAAAGAACTGCTAGTTAATTCTTACGAATCTAGCGTATGCCGTGGGAACTGGAAGAAAGTTTATTCCGCAGGAGAGAAACGGAGGGAAAGAACTTGAACGAAGGTGTAATAGCTGCTTTGGTGGTGTTCGGAATTATCGGGTTAGCATGGTTTGCTGATTTTGTAGGCAAGTATAAACCGAAGATCAAAAATGTTCAGCCTAGGATTGAAGTTTACAAAAAGAATAGGAAGGTGAGTTAAGGATGCTTGTAAAACTAAAAAAAGAAATAACCATGAAAGAATTCAATTTGATAGCTTTTGGAGATCTTTCACAAAAGAAATTCTATAGAAAAAGTGATTTAGTGAAGCCATTAAAAGCCTTTAAGTTAAATAATGGTGCTTATCGAGTAAATATTCCTTTTGCAGGAGATTGTAACGTTCCATTACTTTTCTCTACTGAAAATTACCAAAGAATTTTTGAATCAGTTGAAGAATCAGAGCAAAAAGAAAGCACCTAATAAAAGGCGCATAATCAAATTTCCTAAATTGAGTATATAACAGAAAGGTTAAGGTGTAAAGCATGAAAACAAGCAAAATTACTATCAAAAATTTATTTGGAATAAAAGAAAAGCAGCTTGACGGTAAAAGCGTTGAAATCACAGGAACTAACGGCTCTGGTAAATCCAGCATTATAGATGCAATTCGGTTCGCTTTAACAAATACAAGCGACAGGGATTACATAATAAGAAACGGAGAAACCGAGGGCGAAATACTTATTGAAACTGATACCGGGCTGAGTATTGATCGAAAGAAGCGTACAACACAGGCTGACTACAAGTCGATAAAGGAGAACGGGAAAGACGTTCCAAAGCCGGAAAGCTTCTTGCAGCAGATATTTACTCCAATGCAGTTAAACCCGGTTGCTTTTACACAAATGAGCCGCCAGGAACAGAACAGAATAATCCTTGACTTGATTCAGTTCGACTGGGACCTGAATTGGATAAAAGAACAGTTCGGCGAAATACCTCAGGGCGTAAATTACGATCAGAATATCCTTCAGGTATTAAGTGATATTCAGTCCGAAAAGGGAGTTTATTTCCAAACACGTCAGGATATAAACCGTGATATTCGTAATAAAAACGCATTTATAACCGACATAGCTAAAGATATTCCAGCCAACTATGATGCGGCTAAGTGGGAAAACTACGAACTTGGAACCAAGTACAGAGAGTTGGAGTCAATCAAGGAACACAACAACAAGATACAGCGTGCCAAGGTGTTTAAGGAAAGTTATAACAATAAGGTCCGGGGATATGAAGCTGAAAAGGAAATTGCAATAACGTCTGAAGAAAAGGCAATTGCATCCGAAAAGGAAACATTGACCAAGAGCATTGAAAGAATGAAAGCTGAGATTGCCGCCGCCGAGGACAAGCTAAAGGGTTTAGGTGCAAAACTTGAAGATAAGAAAAAAATTGCCATAGCAGAATTTGAAGCAAAGGTTGCAAAGCTTGACGGTGACGTTCAGATTGCCAATCAATATGCAGACTTGGAGCCGAAGGACACAACTGTTCTTAATGATGAAATTGAGACAGCCGAGCAAATGAAGAAGCATCTGAACGAATACAATCGCATGGTTACAATGCAAGCTGATGTTGATGTTTTAACCAGCCAGTCCGAGGAATTAACCAGAAAAATAGAACTAGCAAGGGAATTACCTTCTAAGATTCTAAAGACCGCTACAATCCCTGTTAAAGGTCTTACTGTTGAAAATGGAATACCTCTTATAAACGGTTTGCCAATTAGCAATCTTTCGGAAGGTGAACAGCTTGACTTGTGTGTTGATGTTGCAATATCCAAACCAAACACGCTACAGATTATTTTGATAGATGGAGCCGAAAAGCTGGCTGATGATAACCGCCAGAGATTGTACGCAAAATGCAAAGAGAAAGGATTACAGTTTATTGCTACCAGAACTACCAATGACAGCGAATTGGAGGTAACTGAGTTATGAGCCAGACCCATTGGAAGAAGTTACACAACCCCGACTACTTGGGGGCATACGCCCTCGAGCCCGGAAAGGATATGATCCTGACAATAAAAAACGTAAAGAATGATATTGTTCAGGGGTCAGACGGGAAAAAAGAAGAATGTATGGTAATGACTTTTGTTGAAAATGCAAAGCCACTTATCGTAAATGCTACGAACGCAAAGACAATTGAAAAGCTTTACAAAACACCGTTTATCGAGGAATGGAGTGGTAAAAAAATTCAATTGTTTGTGGATAAAATCAAAGCCTTTGGTGAAGTGGTTGAAGCGTTAAGAATAAGGCCTAAGATTCCGGCGCAGACAGTGACAGCCACAAAATGCGCCGATTGTAGTCAAGATATACAGGCATTTGGAAATATGACAGCTGAACAGATGGCCAAATACACTTACACAAAGTATTCTAGGTCTTTATGTTCTGAGTGTGCTAAGAAAGCCAGCGAAAGTACAAAGGGGGAAAATTAATTGTTAACAGCGGAGAATTATTTTAGTCTTGAAAACCAAATGAAATACATGGGTGCAGGCCAGTTTAAGTCATTTATGAATTGTGAAGCTACAGCACTAGCAGAGGTAAAAGGCGAGTTTGAGAGAGAAAAAACAACTGCTTTACTTGTTGGTAGTTACGTTGATGCTCACTATGAAGGAACATTGGATATATTTAAGGCAAAAAATCCAGCTATCTTTACTCAAAAATGCGAATTAAAAGCCGAGTATAGACAGGCAGAGTACATAATCAACAGATTAGAGCGTGACGAATTATTTCAACAGTTTATGAGCGGCGAAAAGCAAGTTATCAAAACAGGCGAAATATTCGGCGTTCCTTTCAAAATCAAAATTGACAGTTACCATCCGGGCAATATGATTGTTGATCTAAAAGTAATGAGAGATTTTGAACCGATATGGAAAGATGGGCTACCGTTAAAATTTGTTGAAGCATGGGGTTATGATATTCAAGCAGCAATATACCAGTTCATTGAAGGAAATAACTTGCCGTTTTATATTGCCGCAGCTACCAAAGAAAAAGAGCCCGACTTAGCAATTTTGAACATTCCACAAAACAGATTGGATTACTGTCTTGAGATCGTTATGGAAAATGTAAAGAGGTTTGATTCTATCAAAAAAGGAGAAATTGAACCGACACGCTGCGAGCATTGCGACTACTGTAAGTCAACAAAGGTTCTAACGGAAGTGATCAGCTACGATTGCCTATGAAAGCAGTAATATTAGTTGATTCAAGGGAAAAAGTAAACTCACATATTCTTAAGCGGTTATGTGAGTTGAATATCCCGTTCAAGATTAAGAAGCTTGATTATGGGGACTATTCATTCGAATGGAACGGTATTGATTATTCCGACCGTGTAGTCGTGGAAAGAAAGGCTTCATTTTCAGAAATAATCGGCAATTTTACAAAAGGCCGTGAACGCTTTAAAAGGGAATTTGAGCGTGCAAAAGGTTGCAAAGTGATATTAGTCATAGAGCAATCAATCAATGACCTAGAGGGACATAAATACCGTTCCTGCATGTCCCCAAAAGATTTAAAGAGTTTTCTATCTACCTGGTGCAATAAATTCCAACTCACGCTTAAATTTACGAGCAAAGACCAATCGGCAGATACAATTCTACAGTGTTTCAGAGATTTTATTAAAAACAATAAGGGGGAGTGACTTATCAATAAGGTTATTTTAATGGGTAGGTTAACCAAGGACGTTGACCTTAGATATACAAGCGGTAATAATACAGCGGTTGCAAGTTTTACGTTGGCAGTTAACCGCAGAGGGGCAAAAGAAGGACAACCACAGGCCGATTTTATTAATTGCCAAGCATGGAGCAAAACAGCTGAATTTGTACAAAAGTATTTTATGAAAGGTCAGCAAGTAGCTGTGATCGGAAGAATGCAAACCCGTACATGGGACGATAACAAAGGCAAAAAGCATTACATTACTGAGGTTGTTGTTGATGAAACATTTTTTGCAGACAGCAAAAGAGGTTCTGAAGGTGGAGCAGGTGGTGCTGCACCAAGGACATATACCGAAAACCCTGTTTCATCAGGTGACGGATTCTACCCAATGGACGGGGATGATGAATTACCATTTTAATAATGTGTAACTTATACTTTACATTTTATCAATAATAAATGCAAAATAGGGGCTGAAAATGCCCCAAGGAGGTTTGGTAATCGAGTTTAGTCGTAAAAGCAAAAGATAGCGCACTAACTAGCAGAATGTAACGGAACAGAACGGAACGCAAGAGAAAGGCAGGGAAGATAAATGACAAGAGAAATAGAACAGGCAGCATTTAACCAAGCAGAAGCGGCTAAGTACTTGGGTATATCGGATAAGACGGTCCGCAAGATGCTGAAAGAGGGAGTTATCCGGTGCGTGCAATACGGTGGCCGGACGTTTATTGCCAAGGCTGAGTTGGATAGATTTTTAATAGGAGGGGTTACTGATGAAATATGATTACAAAAAACTAACTGAGGATTTAAAGAGAGCGAAGGAAGCCGGAATGATTGCATCAAAAGGAGAAGATGGAGGAACTGCAAATCTGGATAGAGTCACATTAAGGCTACCAGGGGCAAGAGAACAGAAAGTAATTGAAGCGTTTGAAGCAGCTGGGTTATACACATCAGGTCGAACCGAATGGATTGGGCTAAGATACTTCATTAACGGTCCAGGCGGACAAGGCAATTCCAGAGTTAGAGCAAATGAAGCCATGAGAAAAGTTTTAGAAGAAGCCGGATATAATGTTCTGATTTATCATCAGATGGATTAGTAATGTTGACATGACGTTAGTACGTAAAAGCAAAAGATTGCGAAGCATTAGAAGGTGAGACTTTGAAGAGATTACCAGAAGAGTGTTGGCAAAGGTATATGTGTATATGGTCCAGTAGAGATTATTGCTACATGGATGCAGGTCAAACAGATTGTGATGAATGCCGGCACTACAAGAAAGGAAAGGTTTTTATGAAGAATACATTAGGTGATTTGAATATGCATTTATTTGCACAGCTTGAAAGGTTGAGTGACGAAGATTTAAAAGGAGAAGCTCTCCAAGAAGAAATCAACAGAGCAAAAGCCGTAAACTCGGTAGCAGCTCAGATAATTGCAAATGGGAATTTGGTTCTCGATGCCAAGAAGGCTGCCAGTGAATATGTTGAAAAAGAAAATATGCCTAAGATGCTGGAGGGGTAACATGAAAAAATACTCCAAAGAGGTTATGGACTTTATCAAAAATAATGTTGTTGGTATGACAACTAAGGATTTAGTAGATCTCGTTAATTCTAAGTTTAATACAGACTTCACAGAATCAAAAATGAAATCTTATAAGACAAATCACAAATTGAAAAGTGGTACTCCATTAGGAATACCAGCCGGAAGTCCGACCGAACTATATCCTGAAGAGGTGCGCAGGTTCATAAAAGAAAACTACCATGGAGTTGGCCATAAGGAGATGGCCGACCTTCTGAATAAAACTTTTGGCAGAAATTATACACAGATGCAGATGAAAGCATACTACGGAAGATGTAAGTTTGACAGTGGATTAACTGGGCAGTTTTCTATAGGGCATGTTCCATTTAATAAGGGCAAAGAAAAATTCTGGATTGGCGGCGAAGAAACTCAATTTAAAAAGGGTAATGTTCCAGTTAATTATAGACCGGTAGGTTCTGAAAGGGTTAATGTTGACGGATATATAGAAATAAAGGTGGCCGATCCGAATAAATGGAGATTAAAACATCAGGTCATTTGGGAAAAGAAGAGTGGTCCGATTCCTAAGGGGTATGCAGTAATATTTGGAGATGGCAATACTTCAAACCTCAATCCAGACAATTTGGTTTTAGTATCCAGGCAGCAACTTGTGATTATGAATAAAAGAAAGTTAATTCAAAAGGATGCAGAACTAACAAGAACTGGAGTTATAATGGCTGATGTTTTCCTTAAAATTGGTGAGAGGAAAAGAAAAAAATAAGCGAAGATTGAAAGGGGTAGAAAGTATGATACAAAATATAGATATTTCAAAAATTCATCCACATTTACAAAATCCCAGGAAAGATCTTGGGGACATTACAGAACTTGCTGAAAGTATAAAGGCTCAAGGCATACTACAAAATTTGACTGTTGTACCATGGAACAGTGCTAATCCGGGAGAAGGAATAACTGGAGAGATATACGAGAATGATTATACTGCTGTAATAGGACACCGTAGGCTAGCAGCTGCTAAGCTAGCAGGTATGACAGAGGTACCATGTGTTGTATCGGATATGGATTATAAAACCCAACTCGAAGTGATGCTTCTGGAAAACATGCAACGTAGTGACCTGACATTATGGGAGCAAGCCCAGGGATTTCAAATGTTGTTGGATGTTGGAGAATCAATAGGAGACATTTCAGAGAAAACCGGATTTTCAGAATCTACTGTCCGTCGCAGGGTAAAATTGCTGGATCTTGATGGAGAGAAGTTTAAAAAATCAGTTGAACGTGGCGCTACTCTCATGGACTATATGGAACTTGATAAGATAAATGATATTGAACTTCGGAATAAAGTCCTTGATAAAATAGGGACTCCAAATTTTAATTATGAATTACAGGCTGCTATAGATAGGGAAAAAAGAGAAAAAAATAGGATATTAATAATCGAAAAGCTTTCAGAATTTGCAACTCAGGTAAAAGATAGTACCGGACTAAGATATGTAAATTGGTATCAACCGTCACAGCAAAAAGAGATTATAATTCCAGACGATGCAGATACAGTGAAATATTTCTACAAAGTATCAGATTACTCAATAGAACTATACAAAGAAGCTGATCACAATAGCAACACTCCTGCTCATGATTCGGAATTTCAAGAAAAACAGAAAAGGATTGGAGAGCAACGTGCTGCTTTAGAGGAAGTAACCAAAAGAGCATATCAACTCAGAAAAGAATTTATACTAGGAATTTCAAACACCATGGCTAAAAAGAAAATGGCAGTAATTATGGAGTATTCAGTAAGAGTTATGTTGGGCGATTACTTTAATCTGGACTATGATGATATTACTGAAGTTCTTAATATTGAGGTTGGTGACGAAGTTGAAGAATTAGGATTTGAAATTATAAAAGAACAAGTAACGGCCCAGCCAGAACGCCACTTGCTTGTAGTTATATACATGGCCATGGAATCTGAGAGAGAAAAATACTTCAACTGGAACAATCAATACAGTAATAATGAAAATCTGAATGATGTATATTCACTTCTTGAAAGACTCGGATATGAAATATCTGATGAGGAACGTGACTTAAAAGAGGGTACTCATGGATTATTTCAACAAGTAGGTGAGTAGCTTCGCAATATAGCGGAAGGGCGAGGGAAATCAGATGGAGAACTGCAGTAATTGCAAAAAGTATAAATTTAATGGCGGTAATTGTTTAGGGGTAAGAAGCCGCCACTGTGCGAAATATAAACAAATTAAGTGATAGGCGAAAGCGGAAAGAGCGGGAATATATGAATGATGAAATAGTGAGATTATTAGGCAATTTAAGACTGATAGTAGATGCAAATGGACTTGAAGCAGAATTAACTGCTTGTGCTCAAGACAAAAGTATCGAAGTGGTAACTATTGAAGATTTGAATGAGTATCTTGAGGAATCAATGACATATTGGGAGGAATAAGGGCGATGAGAGAAATTAGCGGCACACTTAAAGACCCAAAATCATGTTTATACTGTGAGTTTTCAGGCAGACCATGTTACATAGACCCATGTGCAAGCTGCCGTAACAAGAGCATGTTTTCTGAGAAACCGAGAAAGGGTGAGGATGAATGAAGTACATAGTTGAGTGCCAGGCACTTGAAACTTTCGAAATAGAAGCAGACTCAAGAGAAGAAGCAGAGCGCCTGGCATTATTGGAGATAACACTTGGAAAGGATACTCTTGATATTGATTGGTGCATATCAGCATATGAGCAAAGGAGTGAGGGCGTTGGGCTGTGAAGCACTTGAAAAAAACATCAATTACGGAATACAGGACTTAAAAAAAGCAAATGCGCCGGGTTTTGTAATAATGGACTATATAGAGGATATGAATACAGGTGAGG
>JAEZIV010000314.1 GCA_023436515.1 Bacillota bacterium | reverse complement strand
ATATTCGCCTATGAACTTTTTAACACCATAAGCAAATATATCTAGAGCCAGCTCTGCTCTCTTGTTTCCTTCGGCAGCGGCAGTATGAAGATCTCTGAAGTCACTGCTTACGCCAGATACTCCAAGTACGCCGGACTTCTTATTTAGTAAGGTGCTTACACCTTTTACCGTTAGATCCTCTTTTTCCATAAGGAAGGTAACAACCTCAGGATCAATTGTTCCGCTGCGGGTTCCCATTGCCAAGCCCTGCAATGGTGTAAAGCCCATTGAGGTGTCAACTGATTTACCCTTGTTAACCGCGCAAATGCTTGATCCATTGCCAAGGTGGCAGGTAATTATCTTTAATTCGCTCAAAGGCTTATCGAGCATTTCAGCAGCTTTTTCAGATACATACTTGTGGGATGTACCGTGGAAGCCGTACTTTCTTAGACCGTGCTTCTTATAGAGTTCATATGGCAATGCATAAAGATACGCATGCTCAGGCATTGTACTATGGAAGGTAGTATCGAATACTCCCACCATTGGTACGTTAGGCATTATTTCCTTGCAAGCTTCTATACCGATTATGTTTGGTGGATTGTGAAGGGGAGCAATATCAATACACTCTCTTACTGCATTCATAACATTCTCATCAATTACTGCTGAGCTGTTGAATTTTTCTCCTCCATGAACAATACGATGTCCTACAGCTGATATTTCGGACATGCTTTTAATAACACCTATTGTCTCATCTGTAAGAGCGCTAATAACAGCCTCTATTGCATCCTTATGGTTTCTTAGTACCTTATTTACTACAACAGCCTCTTCCTCACCTCTTGACTGCTTTATAAAGGAATTTTCAATCCCTATTCTGTCGCAAAGTCCTTTTGCCAAAACTGCTTCATTAGTCATATCAATTAACTGATATTTTAATGAGGAACTTCCCGCGTTGATAACTAAAACCTTCATTAATAATTCATCTCCCTAATGTTTTATTC
Source organism: Bacillota bacterium (assembly GCA_023436515.1). GTDB lineage: Bacteria > Bacillota > Clostridia > Acetivibrionales > DSM-1351 > Ruminiclostridium. The sequence continues at coordinate 9,208 of JAEZIV010000314.1, read as the reverse complement.
GATTTACAAGATTTATTTCATTACATGTTTTGGGCTTGAACACAGGTAATTGCTACAACTCCTACGATGTCCTCAGCACTGCAGCCCCTTGAAAGGTCATTTACAGGTCTGGCAAGTCCTTGTATTACAGGACCATAGGCATCAGCATTAGCCAGTCTCTGAGTAAGCTTGTAGGATATGTTTCCGCAATTTAGGTCAGGGAATATCAATACGTTTGCTTTTCCGGCAACAGGGCTTCCTGGTGCTTTTGATTGACCAACAGCTTCAACAATTGCTGCATCAGCCTGCAGTTCGCCGTCCAACTGTAGTTCAGGAGCCTTCTCCTTTGCAAGCTTTGTTGCTTCTATAACCTTTTCTGTTAATACACTTTTTGCACTTCCATAGGTTGAATATGAGAGCATTGCAACAACAGGCTCAGCCTGAACCAAGCTCTTGAAGGATTTTGCAGATGCTATTGCGATCTCTGAAAGCTCATCAGCGTTGGGATTTTCAACAAGACCGCTGTCACCATATACAAAAACGCCGTTTTCACCATATTCACAGTTTGGAACCACCATTACAAAGAAGGCCGAAACAAGCTTTGCTCCGGGTGCTGTCTTCATTATCTGAAGAGCAGGTCTCAAAGTGTTTCCGGTTGAGTTGATTGCACCAGCAACCATTCCGTCGGCTGCGCCCATTTTAACCATCATTATTCCAAAGTACAAAACATTTTCTGTCAGCAGCTTTCTTGCCTGCTCAAGTGTCATTCCTTTTGCTTTTCTAAGCTCGTATAAAGTATTTACATACTCATCCAATTTATCAAAATTCGCCGGATCTACTATCTGCGCCTTTGATATATCCAAATCTCCGGCTAGCTTCATTATCTCACTTTTATTTCCTACAAGAATAATGTTTGCTATTCCCTGTTCCTGAATCATTGCAGCAGCTTTAATTGTTCTGATATCCGTACTCTCAGGAAGTACAATTGTCTTGATATCACTTTTTGCCCTGCCCACAATTTGCTCTAAAAAATTCATACTAATAGTCCCCTTTCATATTTAAACAATATCACATGAAGCATTAACTAAAATCTACAAATTCTTACATAATGATTGAAAAACCTTAACACTTAAAGTATCCCAATAATTATTGAATTTTATTTTATAACCTGGTCATAACACCTGCAAATAAGTATGTACACCACTTTTATTATATACAACTTGTTCATTGTATACAAGATTAAATTTATATCTTGTGTCAGTTATTCATTACGCTGAAAATAAAAATAATCCTTTCACAAATAAAGAAATATGATATAAACTATAACTTAAGATAATATAATTCATTCCTGTTTATTGCTCAGTTATTTCTACCTGATTCCTCACCATATATTTTTTGAGGTTAGTAATACCATGAATATCCGGTTTGAATTGAGCTGCAGCTATAATATTACAATGACATGAAAGGACAGAAAAAAACACATGGAAAAAAAGCTACTATTGTACGCAACTTCGTTTTTTTGCGGTATGTCGATAATGGCAGTCGAAATTAGTATTTCCAGGCTTTTGGCACCTACCTTCGGCAATTCTCAGATAATTTGGACAGTAATCATTGGCCTTATTATGATTTCTCTCAGTATCGGTAACATATTAGGTGGCAGATCAGCAGATAAGAACAACAGCTTAAACAAGCTGTACATAATCATTTGGGCCTCAGCCCTGTGGATCGCAGTCATTCCTTTTATAGGAAAGTATGTAATAATAGCTATTACAGGGCTTCTTGCATTGTTCTTTGCCAGTGATTTACTTGTTACCGGCTCTGCACTATGCTGTCTGGTGCTTTTCTCTGTCCCATTAATTGGCTTGGGTATGGTATCGCCATATTTAGTTAAGAATGGAGTGACCGATCTGGAAAACGCAGGAAAAACTGCAGGTAAAATATATGCGGCAAATACCATTGGAAGCATTATTGGAACCTTTTTACCGACCTTTGTTACAATCCCAAAAATCGGAACTAATAAATCCTTTTTGCTCTTTTCATTAGTTTTAAACATTATATGCCTGAGCTATTTTATCTCCAAAAAGGTAAAATCAAAACGAGTGATAGTCACCTCTTTACTGATATTGGTACTTATATTCTCTCCAATATCTAACTCCTATGCTTTTTGGAAGGATTGCCTCTACGAAGGTGAATCGGTCTACAACTATCTACAGGTTTCAGAGGACAAGGACACTGTATATCTTTCCACAAACGTAGCCTTTGGTGTTCAATCTGTATACCACAAGAATAATGCTCTATCGGGCTTATACTATGATTACGCCCTTATGGCACCTCAGTTTTTAAAGGATTTCGTCGCTGATAACAACCTGGATTTGCTTATATTGGGAAACGGCACCGGCACATACGCAAAGCAATCAAAGATATACTATAAAAATGTCAGGACCGATGCAGTCGAAATTGACTCGAAGATCGTTGAGCTCTCCAAAAAATATTTTGGAGTTACAGAGGATGAGGCAACAATATACGAAACAGACGGACGCACATTTCTGGCCGACAAGAACTGTGGAACTTATGATGTTATTATGGTAGATGCTTATCATGACATAACTATTCCGTTCCATATGACAACAAAGGAGTTCTTTACTGAAATTTCTGAGCACCTGAAGCCGGGTGGTGTCATTATTTTGAACATAAATATGAAATCCAAGGGAGACAATCCTATTAACAGGTATCTCAGCCAGACTGTCAAAAGTGTCATGAATAAAGTATATACCTGTGATATACCGGGCACCACCAATGTCTTACTTTATGCTTCGAATGATTCAAACATGCTTGAAAACTTTCATAGTAATGTAAGCAAATTTGGGGCTGAAAATCCCTTATCCGGAGTATCCCAATATGTTAGTAAAAATCTTGATGAGGTTACCCAGGAAAAGTTAATTTTCACTGATGACCTGGCACCCGTTGAGGTTCTTGGACAAAGTCTTTTGAATGAGATTGTAAAGGATGAATTAGCTAGCTTTAAAGAAATGATCAATTTTAAGGAAAAAGGCATCAAAGGTATTCTCGATATGCTTAAGTAGTTTAAGACAAGTATTAATTTCAGGTTTTTAAATGGTTGAAACCTTGACATATATCATTTTTAAATAATATAATATAGAACAAACTATATCTTATTAGCAATGACGATAATAAGTACGTCTTTAAGTTCCTTAAGTCGGAGTTGTATGACTACAGAGAGTCGGGGATGGTGAAAGCCCGGCAGGAGCACTGATGGAAACAGGTATCCGAGCTTCAGGCTGAAGAAACACCGGTCATATCCAGGATAAATGACTCGTGAAGTAGGCTTGACGGTTTCTCCCGTTATAGAGATATAAGAATCAGCGGATATTGCTTCGGAATTAATGCTTCTAATAAAAGCTTATAGCAATTCAAGGAGCTCGCTGAATCTGGAGTGGGCTTTGCCAAGCACGGTGGTACCGCGGAAGATTACCTTTCGTCCTGCATATGTATGGACGGAGGGTTTTTATTTTTTTCACACATTGTTAAAAGATACAGGCGAAGATAGTCCAGTTACATTATTATATCAGGATATTCTTCTAAATGAGGCACATACATGGGTGAAAGCAACTAATGGCTTTTGCCTGTATAGAATAAATAAAATATTTGAAAGGAGCCATTTTATGCTAACAAGAACCAGATTTGCACCTAGTCCCACCGGTTATATGCATATAGGCAATTTAAGAACTGCCCTATATGAATACCTGATTGCAAAGAAAGAAAATGGTAAGTTCATTTTGAGAATAGAGGATACTGACCAGGAACGCTATGTGGAAGGCGCAGTAGATATTATCTATAAGACCCTAAAGCTTGCAGGCATCAGCCATGACGAAGGCCCTGATATTGGAGGTGCTTACGGTCCCTACGTCCAAAGTGAACGTAAGGGCATGTATCTGGAGTATGCAAAAAAGCTGATTGACCTAGAAGGAGCTTATTACTGCTTCTGCTCCAAAGAAAGGTTATCAGAATTAAAGGAAGCTCAGGATGCTGCAGGGGAAGGTCACAGATACGACAGACATTGTCTTAGTCTCTCAAAAGAGGATATTCAAAAGAAGCTTTCAGACGGTGAGCCTTATGTTATAAGACAGAAGATGCCCGACACAGGTACTACCAGCTTCGATGATGCTGTATATGGGACAATTACTGTGGAGAACAGCGAGCTGGATGACCAGATTCTGATAAAGACAGACGGACTTCCCACATATAACTTTGCCAACGTAATTGATGACCATCAAATGGCAATTTCTCATGTAGTCAGAGGAAATGAATACCTTGCCTCCACCCCAAAATACAATCTTTTGTATCAGGCATATGGCTGGGATATTCCTACCTATGTACATGTACCATTAATACTGAAGTCGTCTGGTCAGAAGCTCAGTAAGCGAGCAGGGGATCCCTCCTTTGAGGATCTTGTTTCCATGGGCTATCTTGTTGAAGCAATAGTCAACTATGTAGTTCTTCTTGGGTGGAGTCCGGGAGATAACAGAGAGATTTTTTCTCTCAAGGAGCTGGAGGAAGTATTTGATATTAGCGGAATAAGCAAGTCCCCCGCAATATTTGATATTAACAAGCTCACCTGGATGAATGGTGAATATATAAGGAAAATGCCGGTGGAGGAATTCCATAAGCTGGCACTTCCCCACTATGCTAAAGCAATAACAAACCCAAATATTGATACCCTGAAGCTCAGCAAACTGCTTCAACTGCGAACCGAAGTCTTGAATACTATTCCTGAGACCATCGACTTTATTGATGTGCTTCCGGATTATGATATTCAAATGTATGTTCATAAGAAAAGCAAAACTACTCTTGAGAACTCTTTGGAAAATCTTAATTCAGCTCTCCCTGTCCTTGAAGCAATCGACGAGAGCCAGTGGAATTATGATACTATACATGAAAAACTGTTTGCACATATCGAGGCTTTAGGAATAAAGAACAGTTTGATGCTCTGGCCTGTAAGAACAGCTATTTCCGGAAAGGCAGTTACACCCGGCGGCGCAATTGAAATAGCTGATATCCTTGGCCGAGATGAGACTCTGAAGAGAATAAAAGCAGGAATTGAAAAGCTAAAAAACAGCCTGTAAATACAGCACCAATACAATGCAACTATAAAACATGAATTATATATGGAGGTTAGGCTAATGGCTGAAGAAATTACCAACAGCTCTGTAAATGAAGAGGAAAATACGCAACCCTCAAATTTTATATATGACTTAATTGATGAGGATCTTGCAGCGGGAAGAGTACCTGAAAACATTGTAAAAACAAGATTCCCGCCCGAACCGAACGGCTATCTTCATATTGGCCATGCAAAGGCTATATGCATAGATTTCGGAACTGCACTAAAGTATGGAGGGGAATGCAACCTCAGATTTGACGATACCAATCCAAGCAAGGAGGATGTGGAATACGTAGAATCAATAAAGGAGGATGTCAAGTGGCTCGGTTTCAACTGGGATAATATTTACTTCGCATCTGATTATTTTGAGATAATGTATGATTGTGCAGTTAAGCTTATTAAAGACGGAAAGGCATTTGTTTGCGATCTCACAGCAGATCAGATCAGAGAACACAGGGGTACGCTTACCGAGCCTGGTAAGAACAGCCCCTATCGTGACCGTTCTGTTAATGAGAATCTGGATTTGTTTGAAAGAATGAAGAATGGTGAATTTGCTGACGGTTCAAAGGTGCTGCGAGCAAAAATAGATATGTCCTCACCAAATATTAACATGAGAGATCCGGTTATCTACAGGATACTTCGTGCACATCATCACAGAACCGGGGATCAGTGGTGCATTTATCCCATGTACGATTACGCACACCCTATTGAGGATGTAGTGGAAGTCATTAACCACTCCCTTTGCTCTCTTGAGTTTGAAGATCACAGACCACTTTATGATTGGGTAAGAGATAATGTGGGGCTGCCGGCAAGACCAAGACAAATTGAATTTGCCCGTTTAAATCTGGCTTATACTCAAATGAGCAAACGTAAGCTCCTACAATTAGTGAACGAAAAATACGTCAGCGGCTGGGTTGATCCCAGAATGCCTACCATTTCCGGTTTGAGAAGGCGGGGCTATACTCCCGGTTCAATCAGAAACTTCTGTGAAAAAATAGGTGTTGCAAAGAATAACAGCCTTGTTGATTTTGCTCTTTTAGAGCATTGTATCAGAGATGATCTAAACTTTAGTGCATCAAGAGTAATGGCGGTGCTCAGACCCCTTAAGGTGATTATTGAGAACTATCCTGAGGGTCAGGTTGAATGGTTTGATGTTGAAAATAACCCGGAAAATCCCGAGATGGGCACCAGGAAACTGCCATTTACAAGAGAAATATATATTGAACGGGAGGATTTTATGGAGAATCCTCCGAATAAATTCTTCCGCTTAGCTCCAGGCAAGGAGGTCCGACTTAAAAACACTTACTTTATAACCTGTCAGAGTGTAGTAAAGGACGAGATCACTGGAGAAATTCTTGAGCTGAGGTGTACTTACGACCCTGCATCAAAGGGTGGTAACTCCCCTGATGGAAGAAAGGTAAAGGGTACTCTGCACTGGGTATCAGCCCTACATGCAGTTAAGGCTGAGGTTAGGCTATACGATCATTTGTTTATGAAAATTGACCCGGAGGATGTTGAGGAAGGTAAGGATTTCAGATCCAATATCAACCAGAGTTCTTTGGAAGTACTGGAAGACTGCATGATTGAGCCTGATCTTGTCAATGCAAAGCCGGGTGACAGATTCCAGTTCCTTAGAATGGTCTATTTCTGTATGGATAAGGATTCAACTGATAACAAGCCTGTCTTCAACCGTACAGTCGGACTAAAGGATACCTGGGCGAAGGTTGCCATAAAGGGTTAATAAACTAACCCTTGTCACTATTCACATAGATAGGAGATAGGTTAAATGAAATATGTTGTTATTTTAGGTGACGGCATGGCGGATTTTCCCATGCAGGAGCTGGATAATATGACTCCTTTACAGTATGCAAATAAGCCAAATATAGATTTGCTTGCAAAAAAGGGAACAGTGGGTCTGGTTAAGACAGTACCTGACGGAATCCCCCCCGGGAGTGACGCTGCTAACCTCTCTGTTATGGGCTATAACCCAAAGGTTTTTTACACTGGCCGTTCCCCATTAGAGGCAGTAAGTATGGGCATTGAGCTTCTGCCCACGGATGTTGCTCTTCGCTGCAATCTGGTATATTTGTCGGAAGCTGAGATTGACTATGAAGCTAGAACTATGATTGATTACAGCTCTGATGAGATATCCACTGAGGAGGCCAGAGAACTGATAGAGGCTGTTAACGCAAGCCTAAAAACTACAGATATTACCTTTCATCCTGGAATAAGCTACAGACACTGTATGGTGTGGAGCAATGGAAAAACCGGGTTAGGCTGTACTCCTCCTCATGATATATTAGAAAAGAGAATTACAGAGTACCTTCCTGAGGAACCCTCGAGAAGGCTTCTGACTCTGATGAAAAAAAGCTATAATATTTTAAAGGATCATCCTGTTAATCAGAAAAGAAGAGCACGAGGTCTAAGACCGGCCAATTCCATTTGGCTTTGGGGTGAGGGTAGAAAACCCGCACTTACGTCCTTCAGAGAAAAATACAATATAACCGGAACAATGATCTCGGCAGTTGACCTGTTAAAGGGAATCGGCCTTTGTGCCGGACTGGAATCAGTTGATGTGGAGGGAGCTACAGGAAATATTCACACTAATTTTGTCGGTAAGGCAAATGCTGCCATCGACGAGCTTGACAGTGGGAAGGATTTCGTTTATGTGCATGTTGAGGCTCCCGATGAATGCGGTCACAGATATGAAATAGAAAACAAGGTAAAGGCTATTGAATTTCTTGACCAAAAGGTAGTGGCTCCAATATTGGAGGGGCTGAAAAAGCATAAGGAATATAGGATAATGGTGCTGCCGGACCATCCCACTCCCTTGAGCCTTCGTACTCATACTTCTGATCCGGTGCCTTTTATAATATACGACAGTACTGCTGAAGTATCCTCTCAAGCTCAGGCATACGATGAAGAAGAAGCAAAAAAGACCGGCGTTTATGTTGAAGAAGGCTATAAGCTTATGGATTGGTTTATAACCGGAATACAGAATAATTTGTGACATGAGAGTTTTGAATAATCTTTTTATTTTTTACAAATCATATTAATCAGCGAGATGAATTAAAGCTTTAAATGATTTGCTGACATCAACATCAAGGAGCTTATATCATATGTATAAGGGTAAAAAGGATAAAAAGACTTCAAAACCAAATGCGCAGAACAAGGCCGAGCAAGCTGCAACACAGAACCCCGATAATCCAAGATTCAACAATAACTATAAGGGCAAAAAGGACGACTGAGGGAGGCTATTTATGCCTCCCTCCAATTATTGTAATTGTATTCTATCACTATTAAGCCGTTTCTGGTCTCCTCCCTGCCAAATCCGATATTCTCAATTTCGGCAGTATCATTATTGTCATAAACAATAACCCTGTTCACCATCTGCTCTATTATGTTCTTATTGATTCCCAGAGTTTTTATTCTATTTATAAAGCTTTCAACTACATGAAGCTTATCAATTTGCTTCTTTTCCTCCTCCAGGAGTTTTTCCTTCTCACTTTTCAGAGTATTAATACGCTCCTCAATACTAAGGTTCATTCTGGAAAATAGCTGCTCTGATATTTTTGCTTCAAGTCTATCTATGTACAATATATCCTGCTGCTTCTGTTTTGCTGTTATTTGCTGGTCCAGCCTTTGAACCAGCTCATACCTCTTTTGTCTGTCCTCCTCCTCATTGCAATATTTTAGATTAAAGCTGTCAATAAGCTCCCTGTTTGATAGCATATCCAGCAATTCGTCTGTAATAACCTGGATTATTGTCTGTTCAGACACATAGTGGCTCGTGCAGCACTCACTTCCGTTTTTAGAATAGGAGCTGCATATATACCCAACTGGTCTATCCTTGCGAACTCTCACATACATTGCTTTGCCGCATTTCCCGCAATAGAGCATATTACTTAAGAGATGGCTTATATTTCTGTTGTAGCCTTGATTTGAGCGTTTTTTTGCTCGAATCCTTTGCACCTCTTCAAATTCCTCATTCTTTACAATGGGCTCATGAGTGTTGGTTGTAATAATCCATTTATCAAAGGGGAGTCTTCT
>JAEZIV010000276.1 GCA_023436515.1 Bacillota bacterium | reverse complement strand
GATCAGCATACCAAGATAGCTGTTAAATGCAACAAAGTCCCCCAGAGATACTGACCCCTTAATAACTAGAATACCTCCGAACCAGAGTGCAATTACAAAAGAAAGTGCAGCTATCGACATGATTGTGGGGAATAACATACTCATAAGTCTTACGTATCTTAAGTTGACTTCCCTGTTGGTGGAATTAATCTTTTCAAATCTCGCAATTTCCTTATCCTCCTGAGCGAAAGCTTTTATAACCCGAATTCCTGAGAAGTTCTCCCTGGCTGCTTCGGTCAAGCTTGAAAAGGCTTCCTGCTGACGCTGTATTCTGGACTGCATTAGCTTCATAAAGAATCCCACTGCAATCCCCAAAATCAATAAGGGCAGGAAGCAGGCAACCGTAAGCTTAACGCCTCCGGTAGACAGCATCATTATTAATGCAACAATTGGAATCAGCAGGCTGTCGATAGCAAAAATGACACCCTGCCCCGAGGCCATAGTAACATTGCCCATGTCATTTGTGGCATGAGCCATGAGATCTCCGGTTTTATGGGTATTGAAATAATTTAGTGAAAGCTTTTGCAGATGTGAATAAAAGCGGTTTCGTAAGCTGAGCTCTATTGCTCTGGAAACACTCATAAGGGTGTACCTGAATAAAAACCTGAAGACCGCAATACCAACAGCAATCCCGGCAATGATGGCGGCATATTCTGCAAGTCTTGCTCTTGTAAGTGAGCCGCTTTCAAGGGAATCTGTAACATTTCCCAAAATTTTCGGCAGTACTAGCTGGAGTATATCTACACCCAGCAGAAATAATATTCCCAGAGCGTACTTTAATTTGTTGCGGGACAGAAGATCATTAATGTAACGGAATCTACTCATATATTGACTTACCTCTCATATAACTACCAATGTTAACTAATAAATATTATATCAAAAATAGCTTAGCACAAACCAAATATTTATAGAAGCTTTCCTGTATGTGTCAATTAACTTACAAATTGATTACATTAATGGTATGTTGTTGACAATCCTTTGGTTTATAATGTAAAATGCATTAGTGACTGGTAGAAACATAGGAAATGATATAGCTCAATAAGGCTGATCCAAAATTTACGAAAGGAGGACAAAACAATGTATTTAACTAAGTCGTGCAGTAATCAAATAAATATGGCAGGTATTTCGGAACAACCATGTATAAACACATACATACATTGGCTTGATCCTCTGTATATTAAATGTGAAAAAAGGGGTATTATATATGAACCCATTTAAAAGGTTCTTGCCCGTTTACAACTATAATACATTTATGAAGCAGAAGTGGTTAAGTCCGGTATATGGATTTAATCACTTTTTTATTGCAGAAAGGTATGAGTATCCGAAGAAATGACAGTTAGAATTAATTGTAAACAATCAGTAAGTATAGGGAGTATTAGTGGTAGAGAGAAAGTGGTGATATTTTGAGATTTTTTAATACAGTTCAAAAAAATATGAGTTTTTCAGATGTCAGGGCAAGTATAAGATACTTTATTAGAATGAATCCTGATAATAAGTTTAAGATAGCTGTTGGAACCGATTCCAGAGTGAAGGGCAAGTTTACCTGCTTCGCAACCGGGATATATATACACAGAGAAGGTCAGGGAGCTTGGGGCTGCATTCTGAAGAGAATTCACAATAGAAAATACCTTAGTATAAGAGAAAGAATCACTAAGGAAGCTGAAATGACATATGAAATGGCAAACATGCTGAATACGGAATTTATGACTACCCTTGATGATTTTGCATCCAGGTACAAAAATTTCAACTGCAGGCTTGAGGCCCATATAGACGTTGGAACAAAGGGAGAAACAAGAAAGCTTATCAGAGAGATGGTAGGTTACTTCGAGGGAATGGGAATTGACGCAAAAATCAAACCCGAAGCCTTTGTGGCCAGCAGCTATGCAAACAGGTACAGCAGAGAAGTAAGTGTAAGCTAAGAACAGGCAGTCCTCCAAAAGGGCTGCCTGTTTATTTTAGTTATTGGTACTTGAGCGATTTTGCTTCTAAGACTTGGCTCTACTAATTATAGTTTTGAGTATGCTTTTAGTTTTGAAAGTAATAATTTAATTTTTTTAGAAAAACATAAGGATATAAAGGGTGCTAGTTAATGAGGGAGGTACTATGCTTGACGTTTGTTTACTTGGAACAGGTGGGATGCTGCCCCTGCCTGACAGATGGTTGACCAGTCTCTTGTTGCGATATAATGGCAAAATGCTGCTTTTGGACTGCGGAGAAGCTACTCAAATCCCGCTTAAGCTGTGCGGTTGGGGCTTTAAGTCTATTGGTGCCGTGCTTTTTACTCATTATCATGCCGACCATATAGCCGGTTTACCCGGTTTTCTTCTTACGCTGGGGAATTCGGGGAGAGAAGAACCCTTAAACTTAATTGGTCCTCCCGGACTGGAGGCAGTAGTCAGAAGCCTTCTGGTCATATCCCCACAGCTCCCTTTTGAAATCAACATAATAGAACTCTCTGATAAAGAAAGCTCACATATAGAATATGAAGATATTTATATCACCAGTATGCCTGTGGATCATTGGATTCCCTGCCTAGCCTATACA
>JAEZIV010000026.1 GCA_023436515.1 Bacillota bacterium | reverse complement strand
GGAAGGATAGAAGGGTGTTTGAAATAGCAAAGGAGGTTAAGCCTTGTCTGGATGTGTCCGAAAGTAAAGGTTTTACCATTTTAGGACCCTCGCGATGTCCTATTCCGAAAATTGCGGGCAAGTATAGATGGAGAATTGTAATTAAGGCTCAGGACTTAAAGGGCTTAACAGACCGTTTAACTGAAATGTCCAATGAAATATGGAAAAAAATTAAGGATGAAGATATTTTAATGAGCATAGATATAAACCCTTATAATATGCTATAATTATGGGAAACAAAGTAGGATTTATTGTTATATATTGTAGAGAGAAGCCTTTGTAGAATTAAGGTGGCAGCTCTCATTAAAATATAGGAATGGTGGAGGTTTCAATGGCATATAGAGAGATAAGAAAAGATGGTGACGAGGTCCTAAGAAAAAAAAGCAGGCCTGTTGAAGTTATAGATAATAGAGTTATTACTCTCCTTGAAGACATGGCAGATACCATGTATAAGGCAGACGGAGTTGGTTTGGCAGCCCCTCAGATTGGCATACTAAAGAGGGTGGTCGTTATTGACGTAGGAAACGGATTATTTGAAATGATAAATCCTGTTATTCTGGAGCAAAACGGAGAACAGGATGGAATAGAGGGTTGTCTGAGTATGCCCGGCTTTTCGGGAGAAGTGGTACGCCCTATGAATGTTAAAGCAAAGTATACTGACAGAAATGGTGAGACAGTAATAATTGAGGCTGAGGAGTTCTTTGCAAGAGCTATATGCCATGAACTTGACCATCTGGATGGTGTACTTTATAAGGACAAGGCCCATAAGATGTATAACCCGAAAGAAATAGCAGAAATGCAGAAATAGTTAATGAATTAAAGGAAATCATATATACTGTGTTTTATGTATATGTGGGTGGGAGGATAGCTTGAGAATAGTTTTTATGGGTACTCCTGATTATGCTGTACCGAGTCTTGAGATGTTAGTTAATGAGGGATACAATATTGCTGCAGTTGTAACACAGCCAGATAAACCCAAGGGTAGAGGTAAAAAAATGACAGCCCCCCCTGCCAAGGAATATGCTATTAAACAGGGATTAGAGGTTTTGCAGCCGGATAGGGTAAAAACTCCTGAGTTTATAGAGCAAATCAGAGCCTTGGAGCCTGACCTTCTAATTACAGCGGCTTATGGTAAAATTCTGTCCAAGGATTTGCTTGAGGTTCCGAAGTATGGATGTATAAACGTTCACGGTTCACTGCTTCCTGCGTACAGAGGGGCGGCTCCAATTAATTGGGTAATAATAAACGGTGAAACAAAAACAGGAATTACAACTATGTTTACCGATGTTGGAATTGATACAGGTGATATGCTTCTAAAAAAGGAGCTTGAGATAACACCTGAAATGACGGTTGGAGAATTACATGATAAAATGGCTCTGCTGGGGGCTGAGGTGTTAAAGGAAACCTTACTTCAGTTAAAGAAGGGTACACTGAAAAGGATTCCCCAGGAGGATTCACAATCCTCATATGCCCCTATGATGACAAAGGAACTGGGGCTTATTGACTGGAATAAAAGGGCTATTGAAATCCATAACCTTATAAGAGGTACAGATCCCTGGCCTGGTGCCTATACATTTCTGTTAGGTGACAGAATGAGAGTCTGGAAATCTGTTGTTGTCAAGGATAGGGCTGAGGGCAGCCGCAAAAACGGTGAGATATTGAAGGTAAGTGATGAGGGTATTTTAGTCAAATGCTCTGATGAGAACCTCTTGATTACTGAAGTTCAATTTGACTCATCAAAGAGAATGAGCGTAAGAGATTATGTAAGAGGTCACAAAATAGATACAGGAGTAACACTTGGAGAGTAATAATATTAGAATTTTTATAAGAACATCAATAATAATATTTCTTGTATTTACTTTACTGCTACTGGTGTTCGGCATAGCATATGCCCATGCTTCCCTTAAGGTCTACAATATAGTTTTGCTGTTTTTTATTGCCTTAATTGGTATATGTATTATTTGGCTAATGTTAATGAGCGGGGCAATTATTTACGCCTATAGAAGCAAAAAGGTCAGGGGTCTGCTTTTAAAGCTTACAAAATCCGGTATGCAAATAATGCTGCCACTAGCTCTGTTATTATTTAAGAGAAGTAAAATAAAAAAGAGCATCAGGTTATTTTACATAGAGCTGAATAATTTAGTAGTTGAATCCGAGAATAATAAGTACAAGGCCGAAGAAGTTATGCTATTATTACCCCACTGCATTCAGAACAGTCAATGTGTATTAAAGGTAACAAATAATGCAAAATTCTGTGAGAAATGTGGCAGGTGTAAAGTAGGGGAGCTTTTAGAGTATACTGCCGGAAAGAACATAAGGATGTTTATAGCTACCGGTGGCACAGTTGCTAGAAAAATAATCAAGGAAAACAATCCAAAGCTTATTATTTCTGTCGCCTGTGAGAGGGATCTGATGAGTGGAATACTGGATGTAAAAGGTATACCTGTTATTGGGGTAACCAACATCCAGCCAATGGGTCCCTGTTTCAATACCGATGATGACATTGCTGCAATAAAACAGCGTGTAGAACAGTTGATTTATTAAGCCGAGGTTTGACTTTTGGTTAACTGTGGCTATGCAACAATGATTTAGTAAGTACAACTTAGAGTAAATGGAGGGTTTTATGGGATATTTTTATATGGATCAATATTATCTTATATTGGTAGTTCCAGCGGTTATATTATCAATGATAGCCTCATTTCGCGTAAAAGGCACCTTTAACAGGTACAGGCAAGTAGCCAATTCAAGAAATATGACAGGGGCTGAGGTGGCAGAATATCTTCTCAAGGCAAATGGAATATATGATGTTCAGGTTGCCAGAGTCCAGGGGGAATTGACAGACCATTATGACCCCCGGAAGAAGGTTCTCCGTTTGTCTGACGCAACATATTCAAGCAGATCTGTTGCAGCTATAGGAGTTGCAGCCCATGAGACCGGACATGCTATACAGCACAATGTCAGCTATGGACCTCTTGCTTTGAGAAGCTATATGGTACCAGTTGCAAATTTAGGCTCTCAGGCAGGGCCAGCCTTAGCTATACTTGGTCTGGTTATGAGCTGGTCAGTGTTGATCAATGTGGGCTTATTACTATTTGCAGCAGCCGTCCTATTCTATCTGATAACTCTTCCTGTAGAATTTAATGCAAGTAAAAGGGCCATCGCCAGTCTGGAAGGTCACAGCATTTTGATGGGCGAAGAGCTCAAGGCTGCAAAAAAGGTTTTAAGCGCGGCTGCTATGACTTATGTCGCATCGGCACTTGTAGCTATAGCAAACTTTCTTAGGCTACTGCTGTTGGCGGGGAATCGTAAGAACAAGAACTAGACTTATTAACAGGAGATTATATGGCAATTGATTTGGCGAGAGAAACTGCACTGAAAATATTATATGATGTGAGTGAAAAATCAGCATATTCAAACATATCTGTTAATAAATATCTTGAATGCAGCGAATTGAGGGAAATTGACCGGGCTTTTGCAACAGAGCTTGCATATGGGACAGTTAAGTGGCTTATTGAAATAGATTATATAATGGACAGATTTTCCAGCGTGAAGCTAAAGAAGCTGTCACCCTGGATAAAAAATATATTGAGAATGGGAATATACCAGCTACTGCACACAGATAGAGTTCCAGTGTCTGCAGCCTGCAATACCAGTGTTGAGCTGGCTAAACGATATGGTCATCAGGCTTCAAGTCGTTTCGTAAATGGTGTCCTGAGAAATATTTCCAGAAGCAGAGAAAATATACCCTATCCGGATAAAAGCGATATTGTACGACATTTAAGCATAGTGTACTCCCATCCCGAGGAACTGGTTGCTTTGTGGGTTGCAAGGTTTGGAGCTATGTTTACAGAGGACATACTTATCAGTAATAATTCGGTTCCGGACTTTAGTGTCAGGGTAAATACCTTAAACACATCTCGGGAAGAGCTGTTGGCTGCTCTTGAAAAGGAAGGGTGTAAAGCCCGCGAAGGTAAATATCTGAAGGAGGCAGTAATCCTTGAGAACCCTTCCTCCATAACAAAGCTTGAGGCCTTCCAAAAGGGTTATTTTACGGTGCAGGATGAAAGCTCCATGCTTTCTTCAGTAATCCTTGAGCCTGAGGAAGGACAGCTGGCGGTGGATGTGTGCAGTGCACCCGGTGGCAAGTCAACACATATGGCTCAGCTTATGAATAACAGGGGGACTGTTCTAGCTAGGGATATTCATCCTCATAAACTGAAGCTGGTAGAGAGCACAGCTATTAGGTTAGGTATCGACATAATAAAAACTGAGCTATTTGATGCAGAAAAGCTTGATGAGGAGCTTATAGGTAAGGCAGACAGAGTACTGGTAGATGCCCCCTGCACCGGTCTTGGCATTATCAGAAAGAAGCCGGATATTAAATACTCTCAAAATATTTCGGGACAGGGAGACCTTATCCGCCTGCAGAGGAAGATACTATCAAATGCATCGAAATACGTCAAACCCGGAGGATATCTGGTTTACAGCACCTGTACCATTCAACAGGAAGAGAATATTGACAATGTCAGAGCTTTCTTAGGAGAAAACAAGGGTTTCAAGCTGGCGGCTTTTGGGAATATTATTCCTGATAAGCTAAAAGGCTCGACTGCACAAGAGGGATTTATCCAGCTATATCCCAACATTGATAAGACAGACGGGTTTTTCATAAGCAAGCTTGTAAAGGTAAGTGACGAATAGAAATGCCAAATAAGTTAAAACACATAGGTTAGGAAGCTATATGAAGAATTTAATGGATATGACCATAGAAGAGCTGGAAAACTTGCTATCTGAAATGGGTCAACAAAAGTTTAGGGCAAAACAGATTTTCAAGTGGGTAAACAGCGGAATAAAAGCTATTGATGAAATGACAAACCTGTCAAAGCAATTGAGACTTGATTTGAGTAATGTAAGTAAAATCATCAGGAGTAAGCAGGTAAATAAAATTCAATCAAAATTAGATTCTACAGCAAAATACTTGTTTGAACTTGAAGACGGGAATATAATTGAAAGTGTGCTAATGGAATATAAGCATGGTTTTACCGCATGCATCTCCTCACAGGCTGGCTGTAGGATGGGGTGCACCTTCTGTGCCTCAACCGGAGCTGATTTTTCAAGAAACCTAACTGCAGGTGAGATGCTTGATCAGGTAATGTCCATGCAGGAGGACTCGGGAAATAGAATAGGGCATATAGTATTAATGGGTATTGGTGAACCACTCGACAATTACGATAATGTTGAGAAATTTTTAAGAATAGTAAACCATCCGGACGGTTTAATGGTCGGTATGAGAAATATTTCACTTTCAACCTGCGGAGTCGTTCCCGGAATACTAAAGTTAGCTGAGGAAAAAATACCGGTAACCTTGTCCGTATCCCTTCACAGTGCAAGAGATGACAAGCGTTCGGCTATGATGCCGGTCAACAGAGCCTATTCTATTGACAAATTACTCTCAGCATGTAAGATATATACAGAGAGTACAAAGAGAAGAATAACCTTTGAATATGCAATGATTTCGGGAGAGAACGATTCAGAACAGGATGCACGGGAACTTGCCGGGCTGTTAAAAGGAATGCTGTGTCATGTTAATTTGATTCCGGTTAACACTGTTCAGGGAAATGGATATAAAAGGAGCTCGCGAATTCAGATAGAAAAATTTAAAAACATTATGGAATCAAGAGGAATTGAAACTACTGTCAGAAGAGAGCTTGGGAGCGATATAAACGCAGCATGCGGACAGCTTAGAAGAAACAGACTTGACAGTAATTGCTTTTAGCTTTTGGTATTTGGTGTTTGGTTCAGGAGTGATTTTGTTTTGAAATACGGAATTAGAACTGATAGGGGACTAAAAAGACAACTAAATGAGGATAACTGTAATGTTCTGGTTGGATATCCTGGAGTACCCGCCTGCTTTGTTGTGGCCGACGGGATGGGTGGACATAAATGCGGCGAAGTAGCCAGTAAACAAGCGGTTGATTCAGTCTGCAATTTGTTGCTGAAGGCTGATTGGAAAAGTGAAAACATACCTGAACTGCTAAAGAGCATGATTACAAATGTTAATGATGAGGTTTACAATTACTCTCTGTTGGAGGAGGCAACCCAGGGTATGGGTACAACTCTTATAGTAGCAGTAATTATGAACAAGAAGCTATATATAGGGCATGTAGGAGATAGCCGTGTCTATGTAATAAGAGACAACACCATAGATAAGCTGACGTGGGATCATTCCTTTATTGAGGAGCTTGTCAAAAATGGCTCAATAACAAAGGATGAGGCCATTAACCACCCGAATAAAAATCTTATTACACGAGCAGTGGGTTATGAACTTGATTTACAGGTTGATACATACGAGATTGATATCAAAGAAAATGATATCATATTACTCTGTACAGATGGCTTAACAAATATGCTTACAGAGCAGGAAATTATGGAAATAATAATAAATAATGAAGAACCTCAGAATGCATGTGATAGTTTGATTCAGAATGCCAACAATAGAGGCGGAGAAGACAATATAACAGTGATAATCGGAAAAATGTAGATAGAGGTGAAGGTTCAGGTTCTAATAAAAGTATAAGGAGGTACCGAGCTCATAACATTTCGTTAGGTTTATGAAATGCTGGGGCAGAGGCATAAAAAATGGAAGGACAAATATTAGGAAATAGATACCTTTTGTTGGAGAAGATAGGCGGCGGAGGTATGGCAGTAGTTTACAAAGCTAAGTGTACACTGCTTAATAGATTTGTTGCTATCAAAATACTACGTACAGATTTCATTAATGATGAAGAATTTGTAAAACGGTTTAAAGTAGAAGCACAGGCTGTTGCTAGCCTGTCACATCCTAATGTTGTATCAATTTATGATGTGGGACATCAAGACGATGTACATTACATTGTAATGGAATATGTTGATGGTATGACCTTGAAGGAGTTTATTAATAAGCATGGAGCTATAAATTGGCAGGATGCTATAAAAATAACCATTCAGATTTGCTCTGCAATTGAACATGCTCACAAGAATAATATTGTACATAGGGATATCAAGCCCCACAATATACTATTAACCAAAGAGGGGATTGCAAAAGTAACCGACTTTGGAATAGCTCGGGCGGTGACCTCATCAACCATAACCATGGTGGGAAGCACAATCGGCTCTGTACACTATTTTTCTCCTGAACAGGCAAGAGGTGGTTTTATTGATGAAAAGTCAGATTTATATTCACTCGGCATAGCTTTATATGAGATGGTAACCGGTAAGGTTCCCTTTGATGGAGATACACCGGTATCTGTAGCGCTTAAGCATATACAGGAAATGCCTTTGGAGCCCCATAAGCTTGTATCATCTCTTCCGTATGGAGTCAATGAGATTATTATGAAAGCAATTCAAAAGG
>JAEZIV010000180.1 GCA_023436515.1 Bacillota bacterium | reverse complement strand
GTTCAATGGGGCCGGCTACCAGCTGGGGATAATACATTACATACAGAGCATATATGCCAAAATGTTTTTCCGGCTTGTGTTTTCCTCTGTAAACTTCAATTATGTAGCTCATACTTTGAAAAGTATGAAAGGATAAACCGATTGGCAGTATAATAGACAGACTGCTGATAGGATAATTCCAGCCAATCATATTTGCCAACCTTTCAGCATTCTCATTAAAGAAGTTGAAGTACTTAAAAACAAATAATATTCCTACATTGGTAAGGATACTAATGATTAGAAATATTCGTTTTCTGTTACCTTCCATTTTATCAATAAGAATACCAGCTATGTAGTCAATAACTATAGTAAAGCCCAGAATTAATATGTATTTTGGCACAAAAGCCATATAGAAAAGGCAGCTGCTGGCAAGGAGCAGAAACCACCTGATTTTGTGGGGCAATATAAAATAAAGAATTGTAACTACCGGGAAAAATATCATAAATTCAATAGAATTAAATAGCATCTTTATTCTCCTTAACCATCCAGATTCTCTTCCACAAATCCTCAGCCATGAATTTGTAGCCTTCGGGCAGTAAATGTACATGGTCCGAGAAGTAGGAGGTTTATTTTGTAGAAATCTAACATATTATACTATAACAACTAAAAATTAGAAAGAAAAAATACAAAATTTCTTTGTTTATTGTCTTACTATTCCAAATAATTTATAATTGATAAGTAAAACAGAAACCAAAGGTGAATAGACTAGCATCTAGGGGGGTTGATTAAGATGGAACAGCAAATAATAGATGATATGATCAGTTATTTTAACATGGATGTAAAGCGAATCAATCATGCATTAAAGGTGTACAGCCTATGTAATACTATTAGTGGACTGGAGAAGCTTGAGGAGAAGGACAGGCAGGTTGTCATTCTGTCAGGAATATTGCATGATATAGGGATAAAGGAAGCTGAGAGAAAGTATAATTCTTCAGCGGGACCTTATCAGGAAAAGGAGGGTCCGGCAATAGCCAGGGATATACTTGAAAGGAATTTTATACCTACGGCTATAATTGACCGTGTATGCTTCCTTATAGGTCATCACCACAGCTACAGTAAGATAGACGGGCAGGATTTTCAGATACTGGTTGAGGCGGATTTTCTGGTTAATATTTTTGAGGATGAAATGTCTGAGGCTGCGGTGTTTTCAATAAAAAGCAAATACTTTAAGACAAAAGCAGGGACTCGATTGCTTGATCTGATGTACCTCAGCTGAGCAGATGAGAGACGATAATACCCTGTAGTCATAACAATACACACTAATTAAAGGGGTTTTACTTTGTTAAAGTTAATAAAATATTTGAAGCCATATATGAAACAGGTTATATTAGGACCATCCTTCAAGCTACTGGAGGCAATACTTGAGCTTTTAATTCCTTTGATGATGGCAAAGCTTATAGATAACGGAGTTAAAGCGAATAATACTGATTACGTTTATACAATGGGTGGACTCATGCTGCTGACCGCTTTAGTGGGGGCCGGGTCTGCTTTTATATGTCAATATTATGCCTCAGTAGCGTCTCAAGGCTTCGGAACATCAATGAGAAATCTAATTTTCAAAAAAATACAGGGGTTATCCTTTGAGGAAGTTGACAAAATAGGTACACCTTCGCTTATTAACAGGATTACAAGCGATGTTAATCAGCTACAGTTTGCTGTGGCAATGCTTATAAGGCTTGTAATAAGAGTTCCTTTTTTGTGTATTGGCGGGGTTGTGATGGCCATGATAATAAATGTTAAATTATCTCTGGTGCTGTTAATAACTATGCCTGTCTTTGCACTTTTTCTCTATTTTGTTATGTCCAGAAGTATTCCTATGTATAAGACAGTTCAGAAAAAACTGGATAAACTTTCAACAGTTATCAGGGAAAACCTTGCCGGAGCTAGAGTAGTTCGTGCTTTTGCAAGCCTGGACAGGGAAAGAGAGCGATTTACTAAAAGCAATAGAGAATACGCCGAAAACGCAGTTGTAGTTGGCAGAATATCCGCCCTTTTGAATCCTGTTACAACAGTAGTTATTAATTTTGGAATTGCTGCAATACTGTGGTTTGGAGGCCTTCAGGTTTATGAAGGGAGCATGACACAGGGTGAAATCATTGCATATATTAATTATATAAATCTTATTTTATCTGCTTTAATTGTTCTGGCAAACCTTGTAATTACCTTTACAAAGGCAGCCGCATCAGCTGGGAGAGTTAATGAACTACTTGCTCTCGAACCCTCGGTGAAAGACAAAGTCCATAACAAAGAAAATGGTAGAGGAATAGCCGGTGAAAGCTGTCTATCTAGTAACGAAGCCACTCAAGACAATAGTGACCAGACTTCAGACTCCATTATCAAATTTAAGAACGTAAGCTTTTCCTACCAAGGCTCGTCTGAATATGTTCTTCATAATATTTCCTTTGAAATAAAAAGAGGACAGCTTGCGGGCATTATCGGTTCGACAGGGTCAGGCAAATCCACCCTGGTAAATTTGATTTCTCGTTTTTATGATGCAACGGAGGGTGCGGTATATATTGATGGTAATGATGTCAGAAATATAAATCAAAACCGGCATAGAGCCCGGATCGGATATGTGCCACAAAAGACGGTCTTATTTTCCGGAACTGTTGAGGAGAATATTAAATGGGGAAAGCCTGATGCTACCTATGATGAAATTGTAAAAGCAGCGAAAATAGCCCAGGCCTATGATTTCATCCATAAGAAGCAGGAAGGCTTTCAAACCCAGCTTGTACAGGGTGGACGAAACCTTTCAGGAGGGCAGAAGCAAAGGCTTGCAATCGCCAGAGCTCTGGAAAGAAAGCCCGAGATACTCATTCTGGATGATAGCTCCAGCGCACTTGACTATGCTACGGATGCCAGCTTGCGGCAAGCACTTAAGGAGAACCTCTCAGATACCACAGTGGTTGTTGTTACACAAAGAGTAGCAGCAATACGGAATGCTGATGTCATTATAGTTATGGATGAAGGAGAAATTGTAGGAATTGGCAGCAATGAAGAGCTTCTTGATAGCTGTTCTGTGTATAGGGAACTATATAACAGTCAGGAAGCGAGCAATGCTTCGGCTCAAGCAGAAAATGAACGAGGGGGGGTACCGAATGAATATAAGTATTCTAAAGCGGCTGTTAAAATATGATT
Source organism: Bacillota bacterium (assembly GCA_023436515.1). Taxonomy (GTDB): domain Bacteria; phylum Bacillota; class Clostridia; order Acetivibrionales; family DSM-1351; genus Ruminiclostridium. Next base: position 1,009 of record JAEZIV010000180.1, on the reverse strand, counting down.
TTAAACACAGGGGTTATGTATTCGGTGCTCTCCTTTGTGCTTTTTTCAGCAACATACTTATGATATTAGGTCCCTTTTTCATTGGGAAGGGTGTTGATAAAATAATGGGGAGAGGGCAGGTGCTCTTTTCTCATATAATCAATATAATTGTTGTCATAATCATACTTTATATTGTGAGCGCAGTTTTTCAGTGGAGCTTACAGGTGCTAACAAGCAAGCTTGCTAACAGTACGGTTGAAGAACTGAGGAAGGATGTTTTTAGTCACTTGACAAAAATGCCCTTGGAATACTATGACAGGAATGCCCACGGAGATATAATGGCAAGACTTACCGGTGATATGGAGTATATTTCGGAGGGTATTTTCCAGTCAGTTACTCAGTTTCTAACAGGAATCATTTCAATAATCGGTTCCCTTGTATTTATGTTTATATTGAATCCCTTCATTACCCTTGTGGTTATCGTTATGACTCCCATAACCTTTGTCATAGCCTCCTTTATTACAAAACGCTCTTCAAAGCTTTTCAAGGAACAAGCAAAGCTGAATGGAGAGCTGAATGGTTATGTAGAGGAGCTTGTTGGAAATCAAAAGGTTGTTAAGGCCTTCAATTATGAGGATAGAGCCCAGGCAAAATTTGAGGAAATTAACGGCAGGCTTTACAAAGCAGGAAGGTGGGCGCAATTCTATTCATCACTTGTTAATCCGTCTACACGCCTTGTAAATAACATTACCTATGTCTTACTTGGAATGGCGGGAGGAATTGCAGCTATTGCGGGTAAGCTTAGCGTAGGTTATATATCAAGCTTTTTAACCTATTCCACATACTTTTCCCAACCAATTAATAATATAACAAGTGTTACAACTCAGCTCCAATCTGCGGTGGCATCAGCTCAGAGCTTATTTTCAGTGCTGGATGCTAAGACAGAGAAAACTGAGGAAAAGGAGCTGGTAAGCTTTGAGTGTACCGGTGGCAAGGTTGTCTTTGATAGCGTTTGCTTCTCCTATAGCCC
>JAEZIV010000085.1 GCA_023436515.1 Bacillota bacterium | reverse complement strand
ACCTGCGAAGTATCATTTGTCATTCTGGTAATAAGAGAACCGCTTTCAATACTATCGGCGCTCTTTTCTGAGAATTTCATAATCTTTTTAAACAAGTCATACCTTAAGTCTGCCCCAAAGCTCTGTGAAACCTTACTTGCCAGTATATTTCGAGTGGCCGCAAAGCATGCGCCCAATACAGTAATTCCAAGCATGGTAAGTCCAAAACGCAGCACTACGTTAATGTTTCCGTTCTTCACTCCATCGTCAATTATTTTTGCCATAATGGTGGGTTGAAGTAAATCACAGACAGCCTCAAGAAATACACAGGTTACAGCAAATAAAAACATGAGCCAGTATTTTTTAAAGTATTTTTTATATAAATTCATTTAATAATCTCCCCGTGAGCGCACCTTTTGTCCCGATTTTACTTTGTTTCTAACATGCTAGCCGCTGGCCTTGAATACTCCCTCCACAAACAGTTCTCTACCACGGCGGTTATATCGCCATTCCTGTTTTGAACTGGCTGTTGTAGAGATTTGCATAGAAGCCGTCCTGAGCTAAAAGCTCATCATGGGTCCCTTTTTCTATAATTTGGCCCTTGTCTATTACCATAATACAGTCGGCATTCCTAATAGTGCTGAGTCTGTGGGCTATTATGAAGCTTGTTCTACCCTTCATTAGATTCAGCAGAGCCGCCTGTATTTTCAGCTCTGTTCGCGTATCTATCGAAGAGGTTGCCTCATCAAGTATAAGCACACGAGGGTCGGCAAGTATGGCTCTTGCTATGGCTATAAGCTGCCTCTGTCCCTGTGATATATTTGAAGCGTTGTCGGCTAGTACAGTATTATAACCCTGGGGCATATGCTTTATGAAGGAATGGGCATTAGCCAGCTTTGCTGCGGCAATAACCTCCTCCTCTGTGGCATCGGCCTTACCATACCTTATATTATCTGCTACAGTCTCTGAGAATAAATATGTGTCCTGGAGCACCATACCCACATTTCTCCGTAGGCTGCTCCGGGTAAAGCCTGTTATCTCCTTGCCATCAATACCAATTCTGCCTTCATCCATGTCATAGAATCTGGTCAAAAGACTGATAATAGTAGTTTTTCCTGCACCGGTTGGCCCCACTATTGCGATCTGCTGACCGGGAGAAGCCTCAAAGGATGCATTCTTTAGGACCGGCTTTCCCATAACATAGGAAAAGGTTACATTGTCAAAGGAGATGCTTCCCTCTACCTCTTGCAGCTCGGTAGCCTCTGCTGAGTCTTCCTCCTTTGGCTCATCCATTATCTCAAAAACCCTCTCGGCACCTGCAAGAGCAGATTGAATAGTGTTAAATAGGTTGGCTATTTCGTTTAAAGGTCTTGAAAAGTTTCTCATGTATAGTATAAAGGTAAATACAACTCCTACAGTGATATTATCGCCTTTTAGAATCATGTAAGCACCAGCCACAGCCACTATCAGGAAGGTGAGATTATTTATCAGATTCATTACGGGTCCCATTATACCTGATATTCCCTGAGCAAGAATACTGCTTTTCTTTAATTTACTGTTGATCTCTTTGAATTGACTCTTTACCTTTTCCTCACGTCCAAAAAGCTTTACTGCCTTCTGTCCCGAAATTATCTCCTCAATAAAGCCATTGAGCTCTCCCAGATGCTTTTGCTGCAGCTTAAAGTTTTTACGGGTAATTTTCACAATCCCTCTGGTGCATAGAAACATTAAGGGTATGGTGACCAGAGATATTATTGTAAGCTTGGGGCTTAATAGCAGCATTGCAATAAGCATACCCACAATGTTTATTACTCCCGAAAACAATTGTGTTACATTCTGTGACAGGGTGATATTTATGTTATCGATATCGTTTGTAAGCCTGCTCATCAGGTCGCCGCTGGAGCTTTTATCAAAATAAGCCAGAGGCAGCCTTTGGAAGCTTGAGAACAAATCCTTCCTCAGCTCTGCCGTCGTCCTTTGAGCCACATCAACCATAAAGTAATTCTGTAAGAAGGCGGTTACTACGTTTATCATATAAATCCCCAGAAGAACTCCGCAAATATTTGCCAGTCCCCGGATATCCTGAGCCCTAATGTAATGGTCGACAATAAAGCCGTTGAGCCTTGTACCTACTATTCCAATAATTGTTGAAATCAGTGAGAATATGAATACGAGTACAATAATTCTATATTGACCTGCGAGGTAGGCTAAGAGCCTGGCTAGTGTTCCTTTAGCATCCTTCAGCTTTACTTTGGGCCTGTTGAACATTGCGCCCGGCCCGCCACCGCCCGGCCTCATTTGAAATGCCGGCCCTGTTTGTCTGCTCTCCTTACCCGACATGCTCAAGCACCTCCTCTCCTAGCTGAGAAACCGATATACTTCTGTATATATCACTGGATCTCAGCAACTGCTCATGGGTACCTATTGCTGAGATTTCACCCTCATCCAGAACAATTATTTGATTGGCATCCCGTATTGCTGAAATCCTCTGAGCTATTATTATAACTATGGCACTACTCTTTCTGTTTTCCAGCGCGCTCTGGATTTTAGCTTCAGTAGCCATATCAACAGCACTTGTTGAATCGTCCAATATTAATATTTTTGCATTCTTCAAAAGGGTTCTTGCAAGCGATAGCCTCTGTTTCTGACCCCCGGAAAAGTTCTTACCCCTTTGTTCAACAATACTTCTTATTCCATCCTCCTTATCCCTGATAAAGTCATATGCCTGTGCGGCCCTGATGGATTGTTCGATTAATTCCTCTTCCGCGTTTTCATCCCCCCATTTCAAGTTCTCTTCTATTGTTCCTGAAAAGAGGATACTGTCCTGCAAAACTACTCCGATGCTTTTCCTTAACTCCTCCAGAGATAAACTCCTGACATCAGTGCCGCCAAGGAGCACTGCTCCCTCACTGACATCATATAATCTTGGTATAAGGCTCACCAAACTGCTCTTACCGGAGCCGGTCCCGCCAATGATACCTATTGTTTCACCGGGTTCAGCTCTGAAAGAAATGTTTTTAAGCACATATTCTTCAGGTGAACCGTTATAGCCAAAATACACATTTCTGAACTCTATGTCATGGTTTTCAATTCTATCAGGAGTATCAGGATTTACTATTGAGGGTTGAGTTTCAAGAACCTCGTTTACTCTGTCTGCTGAAACCTTTGCCCTTGAAAAATTAATAACAAGCATTACAACCATCAATAACGAGTTCAATATCTGAACAAGATAGTTCATAAAAGCAATTAGTTCTCCCGATTTTAACTGCCCGGATATTTGCATGTTTCCTCCAAACCACAAAAGGGCAACAATGCTTACATTGAGTATCATGGTTGTCAAGGGCCACAGGAGTATGGTAACCTTCTGGGCTCTTGTGCTCCATAGTACCAGCTCGTCATTTGATAGCTTAAAGCGCTTTTCTTCCCTTTCATGTCCCGTAAAAGCCTTTATTACCTTAACCCCCAACAGGTTTTCACGCATTACGGTATTTACTCTGTCGATTTTCTCCTGCATCTTCAAAAATAAGGGAAAGGATTTTTTTACAATTAATATTACAAAAATTATTAAGACGGGCATAGCAATGGCGAAAATCAGACTGAGCTGCCTATTGATTGTCATTGCCATGATAATGCCGCCTATAACCAACAGGGGAGCCCTTACCATAATTCGAAGCATCATAAGTACTGTGTTCTGTACCTGAGTTACGTCATTTGTAAGTCGCGTAATAAGAGAGGAGGTCTTCAGTTTATCCAGCTCAGCAAAGGATAAGGTCTGTATTTTGTCAAACATAGCCTGTCTTAGCCTTGTTCCCATAGACATTGCAGCAACCGAGGAAAGTAAACAGCAGCCTGCACCTCCTATCAAGCCGAGTACTGCAACAATTATCATCCTTATTCCTGTTGATAGCACATATGCCTTGTCTCCGTTTGCAACCCCTATATCAATAATCTTTGACATTAATGCCGGCTGCTGAAGATCCATCATAACCTCGAGAAGCATCATCAACGGAGCAGCAATAACAAAAAAATAGCTTCCTTTAAAGTACTTAA
>JAEZIV010000066.1 GCA_023436515.1 Bacillota bacterium | reverse complement strand
CCCTAATGCCTTATACCCATCCATGGCTATATACTCCGTGATATCCTCAGGATTAATGAGACCGCAGTTTCTAAGAGCAACTCTTAATTGCTTCTTGTAAAAGGTCATCTCCTCCTGGGTATGAACCTTTTCTTTCTTCTGTGGATCTTCGTACAGCAGCCTTTCCACCCTTTCACCCTTTAGCAGGTGCTTATCCACTATATCTTTTGCATCCTTTGGCCCAACACGTACATAGAAAACATTATCAGGTTCGATTTTTACTATTGGACCCTGTTCACAAAAGCCGAAGCAGCCTGTTCTAATAACCCTCACCTGCTCTGAAAGCCCCCTGGCCTTTATTAGCAGTTCCAGATTTTTTATGACTTTATCGCTGTCGCTTGACAGACAACCGGTACCACCGCAGACCAGAATATTCTTATGGGTCTGTACAGTGTCTCTGTGCTGTCTGACTTTTACCTTTTCTTCAGCTTCCAGCTTGATCCTGTTAAGCTCCTCCAGAGATTTTATCTGCATGCTGTACCTCCTTTGAGCGGTATAAATCCAAAATACCGTCTATTTCATCTTCCTTGACACGTCCAAAAACCTTTCCATCAATCATAACAACAGGTGCCAGACCACAAGCGCCGATGCACCGGACATCCTTTATTGTAAATAGACCGTCTTCCGTGGTTTCATTGGACTCAATCCCAAGCTTATGCTTGAAGCCTTCCAGAATTTTATCAGCTCCTCTGACAAAGCAGGCTGTTCCCATACAGACACTGATAGTGTGTCTCCCGCTGGGTTTGGTGCTGAAATAAGAGTAGAAGCTAACCACTCCATATACCTCCGCACCGGGAATGCCTAGTTTTCGTGCAATATAAAGCTGTACATCTCTCGGCAGGTAGCCAAAGATATGCTGCGCTTTGTGAAGTATTTCAATCAGAGCACCCTTTGTGGTTTCAAGACCTGCAATAAATAAATCAAGCTCATTGTATTTTTCCTGAGGAAATTCCTCTCCAACAGGATTCATTACATCAATTTCCTGGGGCTTTGTTATATTGATCACCAACCTTCTGAAATTCATATACTATGTTCCTCAATTAACATCCATGGATTTAACATACCTTCCACAGAATTAGCATTCCATGGAAATCAAACTTTAATACTTAAATAACGGTTATTTTTTATACTAATGAGCAAATGACTTATTTTTCCCGCCTAAACACGCCAAAAAGCTGATATCAGAAAAAGTGAAGACTTTCTGATATCAGCTTCTATTAGCTTAGTAAAGTTCCGGCTGTTCGACAGGCACTTACCCCTATTGATACATGAACTATGTGTTTATCTCGTCCAAGGTCTTTCCCTTGGTTTCAACCCCTGCCAGGGCCACAACCAGTGCAACGGCAGCAAATACAACCGTCAATATTATGAACACATAATTAAATCCGGACTTTTCACCGCTGCTTTGGTATACAAGACCAACTATATATGGAGCCGCAATAGCACCAATACGCCCAATGGCGGCGGCCCATCCAGTTCCACTTCCTCTTACGCGGGTTGGATATACCTCGGGGGTATAAGCATATACTGCCCCCCATGCTCCAAGACTGAAAAAGTAGAGCAGACAACCCGCTATGAGTATCTGTGTTACACTATTGCCCTGACCGAACATATACGCCGCCACCGCTGTTCCTGTAAGATAGGTTACAAGAACTGCCTTACGACCTATTCTCTCAATCAACCAGGCTGCGCTATAGTAGCCCGGCAACTGGGCTAAACACATTATCAAGGTAAACTCAAAGCCCTTTACAAGGCTGAAGCCCTTTCCAACCAGAAGGCTGGGCGTCCATAATACAAAGCCATAGTAGCCGAAATTGATACCCAGCCACAAGACCCACAAAACTAAAGTGCGTCTGAGGTAGACTCCCGACCACAGCTCCGAGAGCCTGACCTTCCCTGAGCTATTCTGAGAAGGATTCTTTTTCTCCGAAGTACTTATGCTTTCGTTGTTACTGTTATTTTGAAGCTTCTCAGACTTTGATTCCGTCTCGTTTATAGAACCGGTTTCATTTTTTACCCCTGCCTGAGTCTCCATCATGCTGACAATCATATCAGCCTCTTTGTATAGGCCCTTCTGTTCCAGATGGCGTGGGGACTCAGGAACGCCCTTCCTAAGAAATGCAGCATAGAGAGCAGGAACTCCTCCCAAAAGGAAGCCTATTCTCCAGCCATACAATGGAATCAGCAAATAGGCTATCAGTGCAGATATTATCCAGCCCCATGCCCAGAAACTCTCAAGCAGGATAACATATTTTCCTCTTATCTTAGCAGGTGAAAATTCGCTTACAAGAGTGGATGCCGCCGGCAGCTCTCCCCCAAGCCCCAAACCGGTCAAAAACCTGAAAAACAGCAGGAGGGTAAAGTTTGGAGCAAATGCAGATAAGGCACTGGCTATACCGAATAATATCAAGGTGTAGGTTACTACTGTTTTTCTTCCCCATCTGTCAGCCACCATGCCCGCAGCTGCCGCACCTATAGCCATCCCTACCGCTGATGCACTTCCAAGCATCCCCTTGTCAGCAGGAGTGAGGCTCCACTCCTGTCCAATGGATGCCATTACACCTGCAACCATACCTAGATCCATTGCATCAAACAACCAGCCTATGCCGGTTAAAAAAAGTACCTTCTTGAGCAAGGGTGTCGCAGGTAGCTTGTCTATTCTTTGTGAAATTCGACTCATCTTAATTCACCTCTTTATATTTTAACCAATAGCGTGTTATCATTTTAGGATTTTACTAAATTATACCACCATGTTTCAAATATTCAATAGCGTTATGCTGTTATATTGAGATGATACATAAAACGGCTGCAAAGGAATAGATGTAAATCCTATTCTCTTTGCAGCCAGGTTGTTCAGTATCTAGATGAATAAATAAATATTGAACCCATTTCAGCCTTAATTAAATTATGTTTTTTTAACTTCCTGCTTTCCGGTTATCTTGCTCTTATCATCCATTTTGAAGGAGGATTTTACCTCATCAGTAGTAAAGTATACATTACCTTCGACTATTGTATCAACAAGCTGAAAATTCTTTACTGCAACATACAGGTCACCTCTGAACTTTCCATGCTGTATGCTGGCCTCAGGACTGTTTATTGTGAACTTTGGAGCAGCCAAGGTATATCTGGCTGTAATTTTACGATCCTTATCCTGAGAATACAGAGCAACCTTTCGTTGAATAATGTCTTTTCCTTCATTATCCTTCTTGCCGTTTTTGTATTCGCCATCAAGGGATATTTCCTTGTCAATGGACAAATCCTTTGTTAAGCATATTATCCATGTACCACTACTGCTTATTGCCTTTTGGAAGGCCTTAGCATTATCTACGATAGATGCTGAGGTAACTGCGTCCGTTGAAGAGGTTGCTGCCGAGCTTGAACCAGAGGCTGTGCTTTCTGAGGAAGAACTTCCCGAGGCTGTGCTTTCTGAGGAAGTACTTCCTGAGGCTGTACTTCCAGCAGCTGCTGTCCCTGCAGCTGTTGTTACACCTGCAGTTTTTGTTGCCGAACCAGTTTGAGTGCCCGGGGTATCCTCATCCTTTGAACAACCTGAAAACAGTGCTGCTGTAAGTACTAATACAAGTGCAATTAAAAAGTATTTGTTTTTCATCTCAATTACCTCCTAAATTTTATGGGATTTACCAATGTTTAGTATTACCACAAAATCAGGAATTATTAGAGATTTTAAAAGTTTTTAAGACGGGCTTACAGTTCTACCGTTCCCCTGAGTAAATCCCCGTTATCGGAGCTTGTTCCTATGTACATATCATATAACATGTGCTCAAGCTCCATTTTATTTGTATTCTCATTAAAATAGCAAAGCTTTTGAATTGGACAGGATATTGTAACTTCCTTCTCCTCACCAGGCAGCAGATTAATTCTACTGAAGCCTCTGAGCAGCTTAACCGGCCTGTCTATAGCAGAGTTACCAAAGCCAACATATAACTGAAGGACTTCCGTTCCTTCCACTTCTCCGGTATTCCTCACCTTACAGGTTGCTACAACTCTGTCTCCATCCTTTTTGAAGGAGGCCTGTGATACTTCAAAGCTTGTATATGAAAGTCCAAAGCCATAGGGTAAAAGTGGAGCTACTCCCTCTTTTTCAAGCTTTGCATACCCATGGTAATAATCATACTTTTGAATAGTTGTATCCCAATTAACCTGAGGGAGGTCTGTCTCCTTGTAGGGCAGAACAAAGGGTAGCTTTCCGCTTGGATTTACATCACCAAACATAATCTCAGCCAGAGCTTTTCCACCTTTCATCCCTGGGTAATATGCCATGATAATAGAGCTTACACAATCCATCCATTCTGTTATCATTATCATATTTCCACCGATCAGCACAGCTGTTGAATTAATATTGACCGGTCCTACTGCCTTAATCAGATCGATTTCATTCTGGTGAAGCCCCAGTGAAAATCTGCGGTCTCCTCCCGCAAAACCTGTAAAGCCTTCCGATTCATCTGCAGAAATAAATTCTCCTTCATCATTATGGTCATAACCCACAACAAAAACTACCGCATCTACTTGGCTTGCCAAGGTCTTTGCTTTTTCCAGATCATCACCCTTGTCAAATATCACCTCTGTATCAGGCGAAATCATCTTAAAGCCCTGAACAGGTGAAATCACATATGGTGGTCTCACCCAACTGGAGCCATGGTCACCGATTGGCTCACTATCTCCCAACGTTCCAAGTACCAGCAGCTTTTTAGTTTCCTTTTTACTAAAGGGTAGAACCCTTTCCTCATTCTTTAGCAGCGTTATCCCTTTTCTTGCACTTTCCAGAGCCAGAGAGACATGCTCTTTACAAGCCAGATTAGATACATCCCCGCTGTTCTTGGTTTCACTTGTAAAGGCTAGCAAGGTACGAATAATTCTCAAGGCTGCATCATCAATCTTCTCTTCAGGTACCAGCCCGTTTTTAACAGCCTCAACAAGCTTGTCACCAAAGAATAGAGTATGTGCCATTTCAATATTTTGTCCGCCATTGGCCGCCTCTACCGTATCCTTAACTCCCCAATAGAAATCACTCATAACAAATCCGTCAAAGCCCCATTCCTCTTTGAGAACCTTGTTTAAGAGATAGTCATGGTGTCCGCAATAGGTGCCCTTATATAGATTATAGGAGCTCATAACACTTGCTGCTCCTGCATCAATACAATCCTTAAAGTGTGCAAGGTATACCTCTCGCTCAGTTCGCTTATCACATTCCACACTAACCTTGAAGCGGGAGTTCTCCATCTGATTGAAGGCATAATGCTTAATGCAGGCTATTACATCCTCGTCCTGAACACCTCTTACCAGGGCAGAACCCATTTGGCCCAGGTGGAAGGACTCCTCACCGTATGTTTCCTGGCTTCTTCCCCAACCGGGATTGTATGGCAGATTAATACAAACTCCTCCAAAGAGGTTACCCCCGTAGGCCTTGATTTCCTTCCCGATGGCTCGTCCTATTTTTTCCTCCAGCTCTGTGTCAAAGCTGGCACCTCTAAGCATGGAAACAGGAAAACATGTAGACTGTCCGTTGCCGCATACAACTCCTCTAGGTCCGTCACAGAAGAGCATTGGAGGAACACCTTCTTTTTCAACTCCTCCAGCAGGGTATGGGATATAGTTGTAATGCTGGTTCCCAGATTCATCCGACAAATGTTGCAATTCCTGCTCAAGACTAATTCTTCCGCTCATCAATCCTACCTTCTCCTCCAGAGTAAGACTGTCGAGAATGCTTTTTGCTCTTTCAGTAAATCCCAAACGATACTCTTTGCTATACTTCATTGCAAATACCTCCATTTAGATTATTTAAGCATTTCATTATGTTTTTACTATATATCTTTTTATCAGTTTAATCTCGCAAATTTTCTACCGTAAACTAGACATAAATTGCTATGTCAGGAATTTCAATAGTATCCTTCTAAATGGAAGTAAATGAATCCAAGTATATGCATAAATACGATAC
>JAEZIV010000422.1 GCA_023436515.1 Bacillota bacterium | reverse complement strand
TCCCATAATGGGCTGCTACGGCATAGGAGTAGGAAGATTGCTGGCCTGTATAATAGAGGCAATTCACGATGACTATGGCCCTATATGGCCGAAAAGTGTCGCTCCCTGGCAGATACACATCTGTTGTATAAATAAGAAAAACGACGAGGTTAAGAAAACCGGTTTTGACCTGTATGAAATGCTTTCTAAGAAGTATGAGGTTATAATGGATGATAGGGATGTACAGGCAGGAATACAGTTTGCAGATGCCGATCTCCTTGGAGTACCCCTAAGGCTCATTGTCAGCAGCAGAAATCTGGAGCAGGGAGAAATAGAGGTTGTATCCAGAGATAAGACTATTAAGGACAGGGTAAAGCTTGAGGAGTTGGAAGGGTATCTGGAGAAGCTGGTTTAGGTAACTGCTGATAACGATATGTAAAGCCCAGAATATAAAAGTATAGGGTAAAAGCAAAGGAAATTAGCTATGTATACAGCAAGAGAGCAGATGATGCTAAAGGCTATAAGGCAGGCCCGGCTTGCATTTTTAAAGGGTGAGGCCGCTGTAGGCGCTGTCATTGTCAAGGATGGGGAGGTCATAGCAAGAGGGCATAATCGTAAGGAAGCAAAGCTGGATGTGACCTCCCATGCTGAAATTGAAGCTATTAAAAAGGCTGCAAAAAAGCTTGGGACCTGGAGGCTGGACGGCTGCGACATGTATGTTACTCTTGAGCCCTGCCCCATGTGTGCCGGAGCCATTATACAGTCAAGAATACGAACCCTCTATATTGGAGCAATGGATAATCGGAGTGGGGCAGCGGGGTCGGTGGTTGATCTGTTCAGAATTCCTCAGTTTAATCATAGGGTGGATGTAGTCATTGGACTGCTTAATGATGAATGCACCGAGGTTCTGAGAAAATTTTTTCAGGATTTAAGACAAAAATAGCCGGCAGTTGAATAATTCTGTTTAGCTGGGGTATTAATACTCTCGTAAACGTGACTCTGCAATTACTAATGTTTTCATCATAAAATAATTTTATTATAGGATGGTATACGTATGATAACTCGGAAAATGATACAAAGAGAGCAAGCAATCAAAGCTATTGAAAATGGGGAGTTTGATAAGGAAATGCTTAACTCCAAGCCGAGGGTGGTTGTTATTCTGACCCAGGACTGGTGCTCCCAGTGGCACGACATGAAAAGCTGGATATACAAGCTGGACCTTCAGGAGGAGGTTGATGTCTATGAGCTGGAGTATAATAAGGTTGACTATTTAAACGAATTCAGAAATTTCAAGGAGAGTACTCTGAATAATCATTATATTCCCTACTTGAGGTTTTATAGGGAGGGTGTTCTTTACCGTGAGACAAACTATATAAGTGAAGGCCAGTTTAAAGAGGTATTGAGTATTTAGCTGAAAATACATGGAATAGTTGTCACATTGCAACTAGCTACAAAGCAAACTTGTTGTAATGCAACTCGTTGCAATGTACTTGCTTCATGCAGAGAATTTTTCTATAAAGAAGCTTTTTTGATAAAAACAGACCAGCCCAACCGGACTGGTCCTTTGTTTATATTCATTAACCTATACGTAGGTAAAGAGTATTGCGGAACATAGATACAGCTTTTTATCCTACCTACTCAAACTACTCAGCCATATAATCAGCTTTTGTTCTTTCGCTTTCATATTTCCCGGGACTTGTAACAGTAACAAATACGCTGCCTGCTGAGGTGCCCAATTGAGTGATTGTCACAGTTCCGATTGTGCTACCCGAGGTTACAACTCCTGTTCCCAGAAGGCTTCCTCCTGCTGCGGCTGAGTAAACATTTATAACATCCCCTTCTGCAAGGCCTGATACGGTAACAGAATCTGAGGTTCCAGCCTTATTATTGAGGACCTTTATGAAGCCGGTGAAGGGTTGATTTGTTGTTTGCTCGGAAACATACTCAGCCTCTGTTCTTTTACTTTCTGTCTTTCCTTTAGAAGTTAATGAAACAAACACACTTCCGGATTCCTCACCCAGCTGTTTTACGGTTATCTTAACCTGGTTGCTGCCTGTAGCAACTGTAGCAGAGCCCAGCAGCTCCCCGCCGGTAGCCGAGCTATAGACCTTGATTCTATCTCCTGCTGTCAGCCCGGTGACAAGTATTGTGTCAGAGAGTGAAGCATTGTTGGTAACGTGAATATTTCCTTCATATGGTGCAGTGGATCTGCTCTCTGCAACATATGAGGCTTCAGTTCTGGCACTTTCCGACTTCCCTTTTGTGGTAACGGATACATATACAACCCCTGAGGTAGAGCCCAGATCATCAACAGATACCGTTGCCTCTGTTTTATTATTGCTTACTGAAGCATACCCTAACAGGCTGCCCCCGGCGGCTTTGTCATAAACCTTGACAACATCCCCGGCTGAGAGGTTATAAACGGTTATTGTGTCATCTATTGCTACATTATTAACTATATAGATATCCCCGATATATGGTGCGGTTGTGCTTGTCTCGGCTATGTAGGAGGCTCTTGTCAGGCTGCTCTCTGCTCTGCCGAAGTTTGTAACCGAAACAAATACCTTTCCGGCTGCGGTAGTAAGCTGAGGTACTGAGAGAGTTACCTTGTTTGTTCCCGCAGGTACAATTGCAGCAGCAATGAGATTTCCTCCTGAAGCAGCATCGTACACTTTTACAATATCGCTCTCCTCCAGACCGGCCACTGTTATAGTGTCGGGCAGTCCGGCATTATTAAGGATTGTTATTTTAGAGGAAAGAGGAGCAACCGATTCGGCTTCATAATTAATGCGGGTTCTGGTGCTTTCACTTCTTCCGTAGTTGGTAACTGTAACATAAATGCTGCCGCTGCCGGTACCCAGCTGTGGAATGTTGGCAGAAGCGGTAAGGGTATTTGAGTCGGCAGTAACTGAAGCCAGCCTTGTGCCGCCTGTGGCTGTATTATATATCTTTACAGTATCGTAGGGGAGAAGCCCGGTAACAGTAATGGTGTCGGCTACTCCTGAGTTGTTAAGCACCTTGACATTACCCGGTTGAAGAGGTTCGGAGGCTTCTTCGGCAGTAAAGCTGATTGCCGCTCTGCTGCTCTCGGTCTTTCCCGGTGTAGTTACAGTTATATATACAACTCCGCTGTCCGCCCCCAGTTGGGTAACATAAACAATTGCCTGTGAACCATCTGCTGGTACGGTTGCGTTTCCAAGGGCGGTTCCACCTGAAGCCTGCCCATAAACTTTTATGACTGAGCCGGCAGGAATTCCAACAAGGACAATTTCGTCTGCCAAGCCTACATTATTGTAGATTTCAACATTGGACTCAGATGGAGGAGTTGAGGCAGGCTTGGCCTCATACTGAACTTCAGTCCGCAAACTTTCCAGTCTACCCTGACTGGTGACGGAGATAACTACCGAGCCGCCGCTATCACTCAGCTGGGATACCTGTACAGATATCTCGGAATTAAATGCAGCAACGGTTCCTCTGCCAAGTAAGTTTCCACCTGACGGAGCGCTGTAGATGCTGACAACATCATTAT
>JAEZIV010000389.1 GCA_023436515.1 Bacillota bacterium | reverse complement strand
CTTTAGTTGCGCTGGAACAGGCTAGCAAGGGCGTTGAACAGATAGCGGCTGCAGCACAGGAGGCCAGCAGCGGGGCACAACAAGCAGCAACAGCAGCTAACGAACAGGCCAAAGGTATGCAGGAGCTGGCAGAAGCTATTGAAGAAATATCCGGTTTAGCTGATGAACTTCAGAATATGTAAAAATGGAGGGGATTGATATGGCAACTGGTATAATCAATACCAGCTTTACAGAGCGCCAGCTAGTCACCTTCCTGCTTGGAGAGGATGAGTTTGGGGCTGATATTATGGATGTGAAGGAAATTATCAGGGTTCCTGATATCACCAAGGTACCGAATGCTCCTGTTTTTGTTGAAGGTGCATGCAACTTAAGGGGGAATGTTTTACCTGTCATTGACGGAAGAACCAGGTTTAATCTGGAGAGAAAAACCAAGGACGAATACAGCAGGGTTCTAGTCATTGATGTTGACGGTAAGGCTACCGGTATAGTTGTAGACAAGGTATCTGAGGTAATGAGAGTTAATACCACAGACATTGAAGAACCGCCTCAAATTGTTAAAAATATTGATTCTGATTATTTAAATGGTGTTGTGAAGCTGGATAATGGTAACAGACTTATAATGCTTTTGGATGTTGTAAGTGCATTGAATGTAAATACCACAGGAAGCAAGCGGATATACAGTCATGACGAAAACATTCAAAAGAAGCTCACTATGGTAAACAGTACAAGTGCTGAGGCTATGGATGAGGAACAGTTGGTTTCCTTTCTACTTAATAACGAGGAATTTGCAATTGGAATCATGAAAGTTAAGGAAATCATACGTGTTCCACAAATAGTAAAGGTTCCGAATTGTGAAACTTATATCGAAGGAGTTATTTCTATACGTAATAATTTACTTCCTATTATAAGTCTCAGAGCTTATTTTGGAATGGAGCATATGGAAATCAGCGACCATGCGAGAATACTTGTTGTGGATATGGGCAATTTTACAGCCGGAATCATGGTGGACAAGATCTCAGAGGTTTTGAGAGTGCCATCCAGTATAATTCAACCGCCACCAAAGTTCTCGACACAAAGTGGGGAGCAGCTGAAAGGCGTAGCAAAGCTAAATAATGGCAAACGTATGATTCTTTTACTGGACCCCTCAAAATTGGTTTCAGCTGATGAAATCAGTTCTATAAGTGGCAGTACAGCTACTGATGAACATGAGGGTGAAGAAAAGAGCATTGCAACACAGATCCTCGATGAAGAACAGTTGGTGACTTTTAAGATAGGTTCGGAAGAATATGGCGTAAAGATAGCCAATGTCCAGGAAATCAACAGGATGACAGAAGTAACGAAAATACCAAGGGCCCCTGACTACATAGAGGGAATTGTGAATCTTCGAGGGAATGTTATTCCTGCCCTGGATTTAAGAAGACTATTCAAGCTTTCTGAAAAACAGGTAACAGATGCTACAAGGATTATTATTGTTGATTTCAGAGGCAAGAGAACCGGAATTGTTGTAGACTCTGTTTCTGAAGTGCTCAGATTCGAGAAAACAATGATTGAGCCGCCACCCGATATTTTAAGTAGTGGAATTGACAGTGATTATGTAGAGGGAGTCGGAAAGATCGGTGGCGGCAAGAGAATGATTTTAATACTGGATATTGGGAAAGTACTTAGTTTTAGTTAATTTTCTAAAGGTTTTCCCCGGAGTATGATATGAGTCCATATTTCGGGGTAAACCATGTTTACTCAATAGATATGGCAGGTGATGTTTATGATCGAGAGAATAAAAGTATTGATTGTAGATGATTCAGCTCTTATGCGCAAGTCCCTCAAAGAGATCATTATGACCGATACAAGCCTCGAAGTAGTTGGAACAGCCAGAGATGGACAGGATGCTATTGAAAAGGTGCGCGAATTGGAGCCGGATGTAATAACTATGGATATCAACATGCCGGTGATGGATGGCTTGACTTCTATGCAGTATATACTAAGTGAATATCCGCAAATTCCTGTTTTAATGGTCAGTTCTCTTACTGCGGAGGGTGCATTGGTTACATTTGAAGCTTTAGAACTAGGTGCATTTGATTATGTAGCTAAGCCTTCGGGAACAGTTTCATCAAATCTTCATGTGGTCGGTAGAGAGATTATTCAAAAAATCAAGTTAGCATACAAAGGAGTAAATAAAAGGAATATAAGGGATAGGATATTAAGACAGAGAGGTGTTACAGCAGAAAAAAGGACTTTACCTGTAAAGAGAAAGCAGCCGACAGGTGGAAATGAAAGGACGAAGGTGGTAGCTATTGGAATTTCCACCGGTGGTCCTGGTACGCTGATGGAAGTGCTGCCGATGCTTCCCCAGGATCTCAATGCAGCATTAGTTATTGTTCAACATATGCCTCCTTCCTTTACCTCTTCCTTTGCAAAAAGGCTAAACGATGCGTGCAGGCTATCTATTAAAGAGGCTGAAGCCGGTGATGTTCTTCAAAACGGAAGAGGATATCTTGCACCTGGCGGATATCAATTGGTGGTACGCGGAGAGGGAGGGATAGTAAGACTCCCCAGCACTCCTAAAACTGTTTTTATGCCCTCAGTAAATGTAATGATGGAATCAGTATTGGATGCTTATGGGGGAGAGAATGTAATAGGTGTTCTCATGACGGGAATGGGAGATGATGGAGTTGAAGCAATGATAAAGATAAGAAAGGCCGGAGGTATAACAATTGCTGAGGATGAGTCGACTGCTGTAGTTTTCGGAATGCCCAGGGAAGCAATTGAAAGGGGTGGGGCAGAAATTGTATTACCATCCTATAAGATAGCAGATGCATTAATTAAGGCGGTCAGAGCAAGAGGACCCAGCTTATAATGGAAAAGCTTCTGGGAAATATATATGAATATGCTGGTTCAGGCACTGTTCTAATTGAGTTAGCATCAAAGGAGTCAAAAAAGGGGATTACTATTTCTTTTTTAGATGAGGGTCCGGGTATACAGGATATTAATGTTGCTATGAGAGAGGGCTATTCTTCTGGAAAAGGATTGGGCTTAGGACTTCCGGGAAGCAAGCGGTTGATGGATGATTTCAGTATTGTCTCTGAACAGGGCAGAGGAACCAAAGTTGTTATTAAAAAGTGGTTATAGGTGGTGTCTGTATGAAGGAATTTGTCTATTATCTGCTTTTTTGTGGGTTGAATAAAGAGAATGTGAATCTTAAAAAAGAAAATAAGGTTCTGACTCAAGAATTGATGGAAACAAAT
>JAEZIV010000320.1 GCA_023436515.1 Bacillota bacterium | reverse complement strand
AGGAACATCATTTTCCTTTGCCTTTTCAATAATTTTTTCGGCTATAACTCCCTTACCTGTAGCTACTACCTTTGGTGCAGCATCTTTGTCAGGTGAGTACTGCAAAGCCGTTGCGTATTTAATCCTTTTTTGGTTTTTATTATTTTCCAGCAAATCGAGCACCCCTCCTGTTTTGTCTCTACTTCTTCATATATAAACTAACAATACTTAAGCTAATACCGGATCTAGATGGATATATCAATGTTATTTGAACCCTTAAGGAATTCTTTTTTTGCCTCGGCTTCAAAATTAACAATGCTTATCGGCTCCTCTATCAATCTGTAGGTAAAATCCACAAGCCTGAAGCCCTTCTCCAAAAAGCTGTTATAAAGCTCCCTGTGCTTTTCCTTTAACACCGGAAAAACCTCACTGTTTTCAACTCTGAAATTGGTACTTATATTTTTTTTATCTATACTGAGAAGTGTATCTATTCTTCCAATTCTTTCAGTGTCAAGAGAAAGGAGTACCGTCATATTTGATGGGTCAAGTTTTTTATTTTTTGCTCCCCTCTTGAGCATGTACAGCTCCCCGGTGGTGGTTTTATCGAATATGCTTAGGGGAAGCTGCACATATGAGCTATATGTATTGAGCTGATTTATGAAATTAAGGTTACCCTCTAGATTCCCAACTATATTGGCTGCAGCTTCCCGAAGCCCCTGTGGAAGCTGCGGAAGCTCACTTTTTAGAGTCTGTAGAGCCTTGTATAGGTCTTTATATAAGCTGGAAGGGTCGATTTCGTCACTGGATTGGCCAACTTTGATAAACAGACTCTTAAGGCTTTCTGCTGCAGCTTCCGGAAGGTTTTGACGCCCGGCAAGCTGCCTTGCTGCCGACAGCTCCTCATTTGACAGCTGTGTGGAGTTCATAAGGGAAACCAGCTCCCTGTTAAAGGTATTTAGCAGCTGAAAATCTGACTTGCCGGGGAGGGTTTCACCCTTGAGAATACTAAGTAATCTTTCGGAAATATTATGTTGACTAATTAAATCACCTTCCCTTGTTTTAAGGACAAAGGGAGTATCCTTAATCTGGTCAGCCTGACCGAGTTTTGTTGTCGCTTTGCCTGCTGACATATTATCTGACGACCCCTGACCTAGTAAGTCGGCCTTAACTTCAGCCACACCCTGCCTTACCACACCTGTCTTACTATCCAAGGTCTCCTGACCTGCCAGAATAGCTTTGCTTTGAGCAAGCTCCGACTGTAACCTTATACCTGCTTTTTCACCAGCCAGCTCCGATTTTGCGGCTATACCTGCTTTATCTCCAGCCATTTTCGGCCTGGTAGCCCCGGACTTGTTCTCTGAAGCTTCTTTTATGAGGACTTCCTGCTCGGAAGACATAGCTTTATTAACAGCCGGATTATCTTGTCCGGTGGACTTTCCATTTATAAGTATTTCGGTATTCGCTGATTTGTTTTGTGAAAAGGCCTCTGGTTTGACGTCAGAATTTCCCTTTGGAGCAGCAACGGCATCACCTTCGGCGGCTCCGGTCAACACACCTTTTGCCAAAAGCTGTGCAGTTACCTTTTCCACAATAGCTTTTAAAGCAGGCATATTAATATCAGCTGCGCTGTCACTGTTTCCGGCAGGTGAAAACAACCTTGATAGCTCCGATAGATCATTTCCAATTTTCAATCTTCCTGCCAGGAGGTTCTGCAGCTTTTCAATGTTATTAGCATCGACAGCTAGCTTGGTTGAGGTCATAAATGCTGCTGCGGCTGGCTTTAAATCGGAATTTGCTTCTGTCAGTTGGAGCATTTTTGCCATATTTTCTGCATTTACAGGCATATTTTTATCAATTAAAGCTCTTGCAAGCTGTAGATTCAATTGGGTTAAGGGAAGCTTCAGGGCTGAAACTGATGCTTTTAATTCCTCAAGAGCCTTATCACCTTGTACCTGCGGTAACTTATCCCCTAGCTCAAAAGCGGGTTTTTCATTTACAGTTCCCTTATAGGTCAGATTTACATATTCACCCTCAGCAGCCTCCACAGTTGACGCTGCCGTAGCTGCAACCGTTGAACCGTCTGAAAACCTTAATGTAAGCTCCTTACCGGAATTTTCAATTACTTGCGCCCTGACATGATCCCCCGGCTTTAGTTTATTAATGACCTCTAATCCGGTATTTACTGTCGGGGCTGTTGAACCCGCAAAACTGTCTATCCTCATGGTAACCTCCAATCCACAGCTTTGTGGAGAAGCGAATAGCCATGAAAACCCATGGGATTTTTACAGCTATTCAGCTCTTTTATAGTATAAAGTATAGCTTTTACAAAGCTTATTCTATTTATCGGACAAATTGTGCTTTTATAATAGCAGAAATATGCTGCAGAGTGGCAGGTGCTCTATGGGGTTGATAAGTGGCATGCTTTTATTACGGTGGATTTACGGAATATTCCTATCCCTTGGACTTATACTGATTTTTAGTTAGCCGATTAACTTTCGAATAGGTTCATAGGTCTTCCTGTGAATAGGACAAGGTCCAAATTTTTGCAGTGCATTCATGTGCTCTTTTGTGAGATAACCTTTATTTTTGTCAAAGCAGTACACAGGATAATCCTTATGATATTCTGTCATTATCTTGTCACGTTCAACCTTTGCCAAGATAGAAGCCGCACTTATTGCGGGTATAAGATCATCCCCTTTAACTATGGCCTCAATTGGGATTGCTATGTCAGGAGTATGTATACCATCAACGTATACCTTTTCAGGAACTATGCTTAAGCTTTCTACAGCACGCTTCATCGCCAGTAGGGTTGCATAATGAACATTGAGCTCCTCTACCTCCTCCAGACTGGCTAATCCGATACTCCAGCACAAGGCATTCTCCTTAATTACTTCAGCTAAAGCTTCTCGTCTCTTCGGAGACAGCTTTTTTGAATCTCTTAAGCCTTCTATAGGTCTATTGGGATCAAGTATTACCGCCGCTGTCCAAACCCCTGAAATACAACTCCCTCGTCCAACCTCATCAACACCACATTCTAAAATCATATGTATCCCTCAATCGTTTTATGTAATAATTACCATTACTTATTATAGCTTTGTGCTGACTCTTCCTTTTTATATTCATGGCAGAACATTCTTATTCTGAGTCAGCTTGATGCTTTACAACTATTATTTTATTAATCAGCATTGTGAAGCTCATCTATTATTTTAAAGCTCAACCTTCTGATTCTAATCTGTTATTTTAAAGCTCATCCTTCTGATCCTCACCAGTGGTTTCTGCGCCAGACTTCTGGTCTGACTCTTCTCTGTCACCGGGTTTTTCAAGGGTTATTCGCCCTATTTTACCACCTCTGAATTCATCTAGAACTATTGCGGCTATCCTTGAATAGTCTATTTGACCCTTTGAAATAATACAGCCTCTCTTTCTGGCTACAGTTTCTAAAAGCTCAAGGGGTTCTATATCCTCAAGAAGCTTTGGCTCCAGCTTAAATCTTGTACATAGCTCTGTGGGATAGTTCTTTGAAAGCCTATAGAGTAAATTCATTGCCACTTCACTGGTGTCCATTATGTCGTCCTTTATTGCCCCGGTAAAGGCAAGATTCATGCCAACCTCTTGATCTTCAAATTTGGGCCACAAAATACCAGGGGTATCCAGCAATTCCATTTCAGAATTAATTCTAATCCATTGCTTTCCTCTTGTTACTCCTGGTCGGTCTCCCGTGGCTGCAGTAGCTTTCCCAACTATTTTATTAATAAATGAGGACTTCCCTACGTTAGGAATTCCCACCACCATAGTTCTCACCGGTGTGAAAAGCTTTCCCTTTGCCCGGTCTCTTTCTATTTTTTCCGACATCAGCTCTCTGGCCCTTGCTTTAACTTCGTTTAAGCCCTTACCGTTAATGGAATTTATCAGAATGCATTTTATTCCACGAGCTGCATACCATTGAACCCATTCCCTTGATATTTTCTCATCTGCAAGGTCTGCCTTATTGAAGGCCACCAATCTAGGCTTATTATTTATTAAATTGTTAATCTCGGGATTTCTGCTGCTAAGGGGTATTCTAGCATCCAGCAGCTCAATTATAACATCTACCAGCTTCAGGTTTTCGGCTATTAAACGTCTTGTTTTTGCCATATGACCGGGAAACCATTGAATATTCATTAAACTCTCCTTTGTTAAATATATATATATTTTATGGAATTAGTTCAAGCCACCGAATTTTGATATGGGCCATATTCTAAGAACAGCCTTACCAAAAACAGAGTTCATATCGATAGGTCCGATTTGTCTTGAATCCAGACTTTTTTCTCTATTGTCGCCCATTACAAATATCTTATCCTCCGGAACAACAAAGGGGAGTTCCATTCCCTTTGATTCGGTTATTCCCTTGGTATAGGGTTCATCCAGCTTTTTGAACTCAGCTTCATCCCTTGACTTTCTGTATACACCATCTTCACGAATATCTATCTCATCTCCCGGTAGACCTATGACTCTCTTAATATAGTCAACCTCACCGGGATTTTTTATTGGAAGATATTTAAATATGCTTTTAAATTCACCTTCCTCGTGCATGAAGACAATTATATCTCCGTGTTTTGGTTCATCAAAGAAATATCCTGTTTTATAAACTACAACATTTTGTCCCTCGAACAGAGTATTTTCCATAGAGACCATATTTACCTTATAGGTGGAAAAGATAAATGCTTTAATCAACATAGATATAACAAGTGCTACAACAACTACAATACACCACTCCAGAACTTCTCTGCCCAGGGAGTTTTTCTTTTTAACCTTTTTATCTAAAGACGGTTTGCCCTTGTTTTCAATTTCAATTCCTTCCTCATTACCTCCAAAGCCCTGATTCTCCATAATATTTCACCTCATAATAAATTTTTATTCTTTGCCATACTAATTATTTTAGACAATAATAATCTATAAAAAACTATAACAACATATATATTATCATAAAATGGAGTAAATATCTTTTTTTACGATAAAAAACCCAGGGGCGTGTGTCCCTAGGTTTTTTTTCTGTGCCCCAAAGGACACGTATGACTTATTTAGAGCCAAGTCTTTCCTTAATCTTAGCAGCTTTACCAACTCTATCACGTAGGTAGTACAGCTTAGCTCTTCTAACAACACCTTTTCTTACAACCTCGATATGATCGATTCTTGGTGAGTTAACTGGGAAAATTCTTTCAACACCAACTCCGTAGGATACTCTTCTTACAGTAAAGGTTTCCTTTAATCCTGATCCCTTTAATGCTATAACAGTACCTTCGAATATCTGGATTCTTTCCCTGTTTCCTTCTTTAATCTTGGCATGAACCTTAATAAAATCACCAATTTCCAATTTAGGAAGGTCAGTTCTTATCTGTTCATTTTCGATTGACTTCAATATATCCATTTTCATTTCCTCCTTCCTCTCCTAGACGTTCGTGCATCCTACGTAAATATTTTCTGTGACTATGTAGTCAAAAATATATACATTATTGTAATATTCCTTGAATAATAACAATTCGTGCAGAGGACCATCCGTATTACATACGCAAAATATTATAGCATAACAATTTATGATTTGTAAAGAATATTATTAAATTCTTTTACCCAAATCTTTCTAATCCTTCTAACTTTCTCCCATTATTTAACTAATACCTGCCTTTAGCCAACTCCTTTTGAAACTTGGATATCTGACGTCCAAACTGACGTTCCTGCTGTCTGAGTTTTCCGTCCTTTTTGGCCTCCAAATGAGCTAGCTCCTTTTGAAGCTTCTGCCAGCTCTCATATCTCTTCTTCTCAAGAGTACCTGATTCAAGTCCTAGCCTTATGGCACACCCCGGCTCGTTTTGATGCTTGCAGTCTTAGAACCGGCATTTTTGTACCAGCTCGTCTATATCTCCAAACATTATTTCCATGCCGATATCGGCCTCCCATATGGATAGCGCCCTCATCCCCGGAGTGTCAAGTATTAAGCCGCCATCAGGCAGGAGTACAAGCTCTCTATGGGTGGTTGTATGTCGCCCCCTGCTGTCATCCTCTCGTATTGCTTGTGTCTTAAGGAGCTCCTGTCCTGCTAGGGTGTTTACAAGGGTCGACTTGCCAACACCAGAGGAGCCTAAAAGTGCAACAGTCTTTCCGGGCTTCAGGTACTTGCGTATCTCATCGATACCC
>JAEZIV010000294.1 GCA_023436515.1 Bacillota bacterium | reverse complement strand
ATGTTGCATATTTATATTTTCCCTCTGCTGACATTACTTTTATAAGCCTAAGATCCTTTATGTCTCTTGAAACAGTGGCCTGGGTAACATCCATCCCTTGTTCCTTCAGCCTCTCAGCAAGCTCCTCCTGGGTCTCAATAATGTTATTTTCTATAATCTCCAATATCTTAGCGTGTCTGTTGTATTTCATAGAAATCTCCAATCTGCTGTCATGCAGCCATTTATTACTCTTCTTTCCTATCATAGATCTTATTTCGTAAAACGGTGAAGAAGTTCTTTGAATGTATTTTCAATATTTTTACCCTTCGATCTGTCTTCTCAATTTCAATATAATCTCCACCGGTTATCTCAAAACTCTTCTGACCATCGACAGTAACAAGGGCAGTATGTTCAAAACCATCGGAAACACAAACCTTTATCCTTCTTTCATCTGAGGCCACAAATGATCTTGAATATAGCATATGAGGACATATTGGAGTCACAATAATTAAATCGGTGGTAGGTTCTGCTATCGGTCCTCCAGCCGACATGGAATAGGCTGTTGAGCCTGTGGGAGTTGCTACTACAATGCCATCTCCCGGAAACATATCAAAAAAATTATCATCAATGTAAGTGCTAAGGTGTAAAATCCTAAGAATACCGGCTCTTGAAACTGATACATCGTTGATAGCTACGTCCTGTGCAAAAAGCTCTCCACCCTTATATATCTTACAAGACAGCATCATTCTTTCTTCGATTTTATACTTGCTTTGAAATATGCTCTCAACTGCCTTGTCAATTTCACCCTTCTCTATATCGGTCAGGAAACCGAGAGAGCCCAAGTTAATCCCTAAAATCGGTATATCGTACAAATAGGCTGTTCTGGCTGTCTTTATAAAGGTTCCATCCCCTCCGAGACAAATAATCAGCTCACACTTGCAGCATATCTCCTCAACTTCCTTATCTAAGCCCTCCATACCTTTTGTAAGAGATTTTGAAGGAAGAACAGCATGTCCGCCAAACTTTTCTATACTTTCGATAAGCAAATTTGTATAGGCAAAACCTATGTCCTTGTCGCTGTTTGTTATTATCCCTATATTCTTCATTTACTAATTGCCCCTCCAAATGCCATCCTAGTATCTATTCTCTTACAGTTTAGCAAAAGCTTCTAGTTTTTAAAAGTGCTGATGATAAATAATTATTACCTTTGTTATTTCTTCTTAACTGCCAGAAAGAGTGTTATGGGCGTTATTTACCACATTTTCTACTGCCTCGGGCAGGCTGACCGGCATTTGTTCCGATGAATGCTTTGAAATATAAAGTAAATACTCAATATTCCCTTCCGGACCCTTTATTGGAGAAAAAGATAAGCCTTTTATAGGAAGATCCCTGGATATAATAAAATCAATAATACTGCTTATTACCTCTATATGAACGTTTTTGTCCCTTACTACACCATGCTTTCCAACCTTTTCTCTCCCAGCTTCAAACTGTGGCTTTATAAGACACACCAGCTCTGCTTCAGCCTTCAGCAGTTCAATAACCGCCGGTATTACCTTCGTCAGGGATATAAAGGAAACATCAATAGAGGCGAAATCTGATAAAAATCCAATATCCTCGGGTTTAACATATCTGACATTGGTTCTCTCCATACATACAACTCTAGTGTCATTTCTTAACTCCCAAGCTAATTGTCCGTAACCCACATCAATTGCAACAACCTTTGCGGCACCATTTTTAAGCATGCAGTCGGTGAACCCTCCGGTTGAGGCACCTATATCCAGACATACTTTGCTACCAAGTTCTATGCCGAATTCATCTATGGCTTTGGCCAGCTTATGTCCGCCTCTACTGACATAGGGATTAACATTTTCCTTTATTTCAATTTGACAGTCTACAGGTACCCTTGTTCCAGGTTTATCCTCTCTTTGACCGTTAATCCACACTACCCCTGTCATAATAGCACTTTTACATTTTTCACGGCTGTCAAACAAGCCTTTATTTACAAGTAAAACATCCAGTCTTTCCTTTTCCAAATTGACCTCCGAAGTCTATAATATCTGCATTGAATTTTTAATATAATTAGCTATACCAGCCCCATTAAGGCCAAGCTCTTTTAAAAGCTCTTTCCTTGAGCCGTGAGTTATGAATTGATCTGGTATACCCAAAACACTGACAGCTTTATGTATTCCATTTCTATTCATAATGTCCAGAACTCTGCTTCCAAAGCCTCCAAAAACATAATTTTCCTCAAGAGTGTAAATATAGTCAAACTGCTTTGCAACGGATTTAACCAATTCTTCATCCAAAGGTCTTATAAATCTTGCACTAACCACCTGAACATTTAAGTTGCTGGTGCTAAGGATTTCTGATGCCTCCAGAGCAGTTTCTACCATGCTGCCTACAGCTAGAATGCAGACCTTCTCCCCCGGTTTAATTACAGCCGCTTTTCCAGGCTTCAGAGGAATTTTCTTGCCAACGCAGTCCTTACCTCTGCCCCTTGGGTATCTTATGGCTATGGGCCCATTTTGGCCGTTTACTGCGTACTCAAGCATCTGCCTTAGTTCATAGTAATCTGCGGGGGCCATTATAGTCATGTTTGGTATATGGCTCAGATAGGATAAGTCAAAGACCCCCTGGTGGGTTTCGCCATCCTCACCGACAATACCTGCTCTATCTATTGCAAAGACCACATGCAGCTTTTGAGCCGCCACATCATGAACTATCTGATCATAAGCACGCTGCAAAAAGGAGGAATAAATTGCAACTATAGGAACAAGACCATTGATGGACATCCCTGCAGCTGATGTAACAGCATGTTGTTCAGCAATTGCCACATCAAAAAATCTGGTGGGATACTCATTGCTGAACCTGTATAACCCCGTCCCCTTAGCCATTGCAGCAGATATTGCTACAATTCCGTTATTTGAAGCTGCCAGGCTGCACACAGTTTCTCCAAACACCTCTGAGTAATCGGGTCCACTGCTTCCAAGGGCTTCACCCGTTTCAACCTCAAAGGGGGCTATGCCATGAAATCTGTCTGGGCTTTCTTCAGCAAAGGAATAGCC
>JAEZIV010000288.1 GCA_023436515.1 Bacillota bacterium | reverse complement strand
ATATAGGGCCGTACTCATCGTGATTGGCCTCTATTATACAGGCCAGCAATCTTCCTACTCCTATGCCGTAGCAGCCCATTATGGGATGCTTCTGCTTTCCGTCACTATCCGTATAGGTCATGTTCATGCTTTCTGTGTACTTGGTTCCCAGCTGGAATATGTTGCCCACCTCAATGCCTCTCTTTATGCTAAGCTTTCCACCGCACTTTGTACAGGTATCACCCTCATTGACCTTTGCAACCTCAACATAGCCCGCCGGCTTGATATCCCTATCCACCGATATGCCCTTTATATGATAATTCTCCTTATTTGCCCCGGTTACCATATTGGCCTTACCCTTCAGGGAAGCGTCAAACAAAACATCCGCATTATTTATATCCAACCCGACTGCACCTATAAAGCCAAAGGAAATTCCGCTGCTGTCATCCGCTCTCTCATCATAGGGAAATACATTGGCCTTAACAGCTCTCTTCAATTTTGCTTCATTCACCTGTAAATCCCCACGGATAAACACAATCAATGGCTTTTTACTGTTTTCAACCGAAAAAACAGTTGCTTTAATAAGCTCGGAGGCCTGAACCTTTAAATAGCCACATACCTCCTCAATACTTTTCATTCCGGGAGTGAATACCTCTTCGGGCAGCTGGATTGTTTGGTTTGTCCCACTGTCGTAGGAATTATTTTGATTATCCGATTGACCATCGCTGCCTCCCACTGTTTCCGATACGGCCACCTCCATATTTGCCCTGTAGTCACAGGTATCGCACACAATTATGGAATCCTCTCCCGACTCGGCCAGCAGCATATATTCATGGGCAACCTTCCCTCCCATCATCCCTGTATCCGAGGCAACCGAAACCACCTGAGGCAGACCTGCTCTTTCAAATATTCTGTGATAGGACTCATAAACCTTGTTGTAGTACTGCTCAAGATCCTCCTGGGAGGTATGAAAGGAATAGGCATCCTTCATTGTAAATTCCCTTACCCTTATAAGCCCACCTCTGGACCTTGGCTCGTCACGAAACTTTGTCTGAATCTGGTATATCATAAACGGGTACTTTGCATAGGTCATAGCCTCACTTCTTGCAAGGTGCACGGAGGCCTCCTCATGTGTCATTCCCAGGAGCATATCACGGCCGGATCTGTCCTTTAAACGCATTAGCTCACTGCCAACACTTTCAAATCTTCCGGATTCCTGCCAGAGCTCCGCAGGCAATACCACTGGAAAAAGCACCTCCTGCCCGTCAATTTTATTCATTTCCTCACGGATAATATTTTCAATCCTCATAGCGATTTTCTTTGCCGGAAGCAGCATTGAATATATACCGTTTGCTACCTGGCGGACATAACCGCCTCTTAATAGATAAATATGGCTTATTATACTGGCCTCTCCAGGCTTTTCCTTTAGTCTTTCTCCTAAAAGCTTGCTCAACAACATAATTTTCAGGTCCTCTCTTGATATATTTAGTAATAATTAATCACAAAAAAACGCTGTACAGTAACTGTACAGCGTTCCATATTCATTGGCAAAGCACTCTGCACGGCCCCGTTTCAATTCTCTCTTAACTGGAAATTGATTTCGCGAATAAAGCACTTGCACCTGTATTTGAGTTTTATAATTTATCAAATCTTCCATCAGATGCAAATGCTAGCTTGGGCACGGGTACCTATTCATTTTCAATGCTTCTATTAATATCATAATATCCTCTGAAATAAACATAATTCTTTACTTTTTAGTTTATTTCAGTTTATCACTGGTAATCCCATATGGCAAGACCTATTGCTTTTAAGTACCTCTAAGCTGTTTTCTCTTACTCATAACCAGTGTAATAGAAATCAGTGCAGCTGCAAATCCCAGCTCTATAAGCATAAATTGCAGAATAGGTGTAAGGTGTTCAAAGCTATAATTTGTCAAATCACCTATGGCCTTATTAGCCTTTATATACCAATAGGTTGGTGTGAATCTCGCTATGGCAAGTACATTCTCTCCAAGAAACTCCTGAGGTACAAAAACCCCACTTAAGAAACAAAGCCCCAAGGATAATACATTTGAAATACCTGATTGGGCATTTCTGCTTTTAATAAGTACTCCAATCAAGAAGCTCATACTCAGAATTGTCATGGTTAACACCAGAGAGTTTAAGCAAAAATAAATTGTATTTACACTAAACATGCTCTCACCATAGAGAATAAAACCCACAATAATTAGTAAAGCCCAGCATACCACAGAGAAAACAACATTTCCAAGTAGAATTTGTAAATTCATTGAGGTGTTTGTTATTGGTGAACAGAGATTTCTTCTCCTGAGCTTTGTATCATTAAACACAAGCATAATCGAACTCACTCCAAGAACCAATATGCTGATTAATACATATGCCATGTAATTATAAAAGTACTCTACAGGACTGGTGCCTCTGACTCCTCCTTCATTAGTCTTCATCCCCACATCAGTTTCTATTGCAAGATCCTTTGCAACCTGCTTGACAAGCTCCTCCTGGGTAATTCCCTTATAGCTGCTAATGTAGAGTCTGGCAGTATTGAAGTACTTATTGACCAGTATATCGGTATATATTCCACTGGTATTACCGGAAACAACCGTCTTGCTTATTGCTGGTGCCCCTCCGGCCATTAGCTCCTCTGTAAAGCCCTTTGGTATCTTTGCAATATATTCAACTTCTCTAAAGAACAGTGCATCCTGCAAATCCTCGTTAGTACTGCCTACCTGCTTAAATATTGAGTGTTTTTCAAGATAGTCCTTGAAGCCCTTGACCAAAACACTATCCTCATCTTCATTTATAAAGGCAACCTTTGTTTTTGATTGGGTAAAGGCTGCAGGATCGTTACTGCTTCCCATATAGGAGAACATTATTGACAATGCGAGAAATACCACAATGTATATGGATAATTGTATGCTCAGCTTTTTTATAATCTTAAAATAGGTCTTAAATATTGTCATATCGCTGCCTCCTTATTACCATGTAGGTTATCAGGCAGAACAGAACAGTAAAGGCGCCTAACAAACCAATATTGACATAGAATCTGGTATAAGTATCATAATAGTAAAGTGCATATAAGGCGTCTGTAACCAGCGCCACCGGATTAAGATAAGATAAAATCGGCAGGTTCTCCTGTACAATGTACTTCATCTTGTCAAACATCATTCCTGCAAAAAATGATGCCGTCATTGTTGAGGCAATCAATATTGCTACTTTGACGCCCTCACCCTTTTTGATCACTGAGCTTATAAGGGCTCCGAAGCTTACTCCGGCGGCACAGCCTACGAAGCAGGTCAGCAGTACTAACCCCAGTTGATTACCGAAGTCAATTTTAAGTACAAACACCATATAAGATATCAATATCACCATCTCTATCAATGCAATAACTAAGCTGGCGGAGAGTCCAGAGATCAGTACCTTTATCTTATGAACGGGTGCCACATTCAAT
>JAEZIV010000251.1 GCA_023436515.1 Bacillota bacterium | reverse complement strand
GGCAGCATATAGTCCCTTGCCCCAGGATGTATCCGAGTTGCAATTAATGCGGAAACCGCAGAAATAAAGCCGTCAATAACTATTGGAACTCTGTATATAGCCGCGCCTAAAAAGCAGCCTGCAAGACCTGCAATATCAAAGCCTCCAACCTTTGCAAGCACATCCAGGGGAGCATTTGGGTCAGGTTTATTTACTTCAATAGACCGCCTGATAACTTCTATTTTATTTCTGTAAGCTTCTCTGGATAAACCCGAACCGACACCAACTATGGAATCAATAGGCCTTCCTGTCAAGACAGCTGTAACTGCACTGCTTGTAGAGGTATTCCCTATGCCCATTTCACCGGTACCGATAAGATTAATCCCCTCAGCCTTAAGCTCCTTTACGATATCTATGCCTGTCTGTATCCCCCTTATTGCCTCTTCAAGACTCATAGCAGGACCTTTTGCCATGTTCCAGGTGCCATTTCTTATCTTTCTGTTTAGTATGGCTGTATATGGGATATCAGCGTCAACTCCAATATCTACTATCACTATTCTTGCCCCTGTAAGTTTTGAAAATACATTTATTCCTGTTATTCCACGGGTAAAATTACAGGTTACAGAAGCTGTAACGCTCTTCGGGCAAGAGCTTACGCCCTCCTCAACTACACCGTTGTCCCCGCACATCACCACAGTGACCTTGTTATCTGCTTTAGGAAATGGAGAACAGCTTATCCCTGCAAGTTTTACAACTATCTCCTCGAGCTTCCCAAGGCTTCCTAGAGGCTTTGTAAGACTATCCAGTTTCTTTTGTGCAGCTATCATTGATAATGAATCGAGAGGTTTTATTTCACTTAATAATTCCCTTAGCATTTTATTCAACCTCATTTTGTTTTTCCACAATATTTTATATTACAGGCATTAAATATCATAATACCATTAATTAATCCGCTTTAAGCTTCTCCTTTATAATCTCATCATCATAGGAGGCTTCCACTACGCCCCCGGGAGGAATTATTAATACCTCATTTTTCTTAAATTCACCGTTTAGGATATTTTTCATTAATGAATCATTTCCTTCAAGCTCTACATAGTTCCAATTGAAAAAATCTGATGAATTCTTGGTAAATTCCCTGTAGTATTCATTATTCCGGAGATGTTCCCATGATATAAAGCCGGCATTTTTATACTCCTTCATCCAATTCTGTTCCATCTCCATGAGATATTCTGCATTATCTTCCCCATATCTCTGTGTATAGTCGTTTAAGAGTGTATTGTACTTGAGCTCACTAGGCTGCCAGCCCCTTTCAATCCAACCGCTTGAAAACCAATAAGTTCCGGGGTTCTTGTCAAAGTAGCTTTTATATTTTTCCTTTGAGCCTAAAAGAAAGGTTATACAGTCATGAGCCTTTGGAACTACCAGAGGTATTTTTTTACTTGTGAGACCGGCAATGCCGTTACTGCACAGACCGTAACCAAGAATAATGTAATCATAGTTTGGACAGGTATTATAGTAGTTGTAGGGAAATTCCTCATTTGCCTTGTTTATCTCGCTCTGAACCCTCTCTCTTAACATATCGGGAGTATTGTGCAGCCCCTGGTTTAGAAAGGTTACATCAACATATTGCTTTGATTGACTTGCCAGGTAGGATATCTCTCTATTAAGTACATCACAGGCTATAATCTTTAGCTTCAGCATTTTTATCTCCATTTCTGACAACAGGTGTATGTTAATCTATTTAAAGACTATAACTGTTATATACAATAAATAATATCAAATTTTATGACTTTAATGTAGAAATTATTTTTGCAAATATATAATTATTTTTAGCAGCTAATGGCCTGCTCTCAAGAAATCCTTATTAATATTAAAGGATTACTAATTTATCGGAAAATGAATTCGGTACAGTGGGCATTGAGGGAAAGCTACTTGAGCTTGAAGGTTTATGGGTCTATGAGATTTCGATTGAGCCTTCGGGCATATTTGTTTTAAGTGAAATGTATGATATTTTAAAAACCCATTACTGCGGTCTCAATTAGCCTTATGCTCTGCCCTTACTGTAATTGATAGCATCAAATTTCTTAGGCATAGGCATCAATATGGATTTTTCTTTGAAAATCAGATAAGCTACGCAAATTAAGCTTGTACTGAGCAGGACAAAGGGTATGTCCGGGGAAATTCTGATAAGCATTATTGATGCCTTACAATGAATTGGAGCCTTCAGTATGTTTCATAGGTGAAGGCTTAGATAAAAGGGGCATCACGCAGTTGTTTGAAAAAAGCTTTTACCCTTGACCTCTTGTTGCTCTGAATTTACCAGGAGTAATTCCAACCTCTTTTTTAAATACCTTTGTAAAATAACTCTGATCATCAAAACCAACCAAGGTTGAAATATCTGATAATGGTATGGTGTTATTCATCAACAGGCTTTTACTTGCATTAATACGCACCTTGTTTACATATGCCACAAAGGTGCAATTCATTTCATTCTTAAATATTTTACTAAAGTAGGAAGGGTTCAAAAATACTTGATTAGCAACCTCTTCTAAGGTTATTTCCTCGATATAATTTCTTTTGATGTAGTCCAGAGCCTTATATATTGTGTCCTTATGCCTTATATCAGCAAGATTAAAAACGCAGTCGGTAAATCTGGCCATTATCCTGGACAGCCAAAATGTTAGGTCTTCAACTGTTTTGTATTGATATATTTCCGAGGGATATTTAAAATTTAAACCGAATATTTCTTCAACATTTGCCCCACCTTCTACGGCAGCCCTTGAAAGTAAAACTATCAGCTCCAGGATTCTGGCTCTAATAACTTCAAAATCATTTCCCGAGGAGAAGAACACATAGCCAAGTATCTCATTGAGTATTTTTTGGGATTCATGCTTATCGCCAAGTGCAATTTTTGAAAGCAATACCCTTTCCTTCTCAAAGGGATAGGTTGTATAATCATTGTTCTTTTTCTCAATAGACTTCATATAGTGAATCCACTGTGATATGTCTGACTGAAGTTCATCGGACTGATTCTTTTGTTCATGCTTAAAACCGCTGTGTTCCGAAATGCTATCTGCTACAATGGCAAGCAGCTCGGATAGACTATTAACTCTCTCGGGTTCTATAATTGGTACCTTGTTTATATATTCGTTAAGCTCACAAACCTGCTCATCGCTCAAACCATTTTCTTTAATGATATCCTTAAGCATAAATTCATCGGGATCAACCATTAATACAGGTCCACCTATAAACGCACCAAATAAGGTATTGTTAATAGTAATTGGTGCAGACCAATGAACAAAGCCCATTGGACAGAAAAAAACATATTTTCCCCCGAACCTTTCTGCTTGATAGCTACCATATAGATGAACGCTGGCGCATTTGGACGGCTTGTTAGTAGTATCCTGAATTTTCTGACACAGGTGACACAGTTCAGAATTCCTGCTGAAATTGTATGTGCACCTGCCCTTAGAATCAATAATAAAGCTTTGGATCCCTGTTGATTGACTATAGGCTTTTATACTTTTTATAGCCTTTTCCAAATCAAAAGTAATCTCATTGGTATCTTTAAATAGCGTCCTCACAATGATGTTCTGCCCCCCTATAACGAAAAATGATATGATTTCTGTAACCGTTAATTTACCAACTAAATCAAAGAAGGCTGTTTAGACTATAGTTATAGTGTATCTTAAAAACCCCTTTTGGTAAAAGACAAATCATGTAAAATAACAAATTATAAGCGGAACTCTCGGGGATTCACAGAGTTCCGCTTAATGATTAAACTATTTAAACCTTAATTACTTTGCTTCGCAAGCTTTTGCAGCTTCATCAGCAGCCGTAGCAGCGTCGGGAGTGTAAATATCCGCTGATATCTTTTCACAGAAGCTTTGAGTAACAGGTGCTCCACCTATCATAATAGTTATTCTGTCTCTAATCCCGGCCTCTTCAGCTGCCTTGACTACGTTTTCAATCTCACCCATGGTAGTAGTCAAGAGTGCCGAACAAGCAACTATCTGAGCATCCTCCTGAATTGCTGTCTCAATGAATTTTTGAGCCGGAACGTCTACACCTAAATCTATTACTTCAAGACCTTTACCTTCCATCATCATTCTTACCAGATTTTTTCCTATATCATGCAAATCACCGGCAACTGTTCCAAGAATAACCTTACCTGCAGATTTAACTCCGCTTGATGCCAATAAAGGCTTGAGTATTTCTGTTCCTGCATTCATAGCTCTAGCAGCTATTAACACGTCCGGTACATATACCTCATCCTTCTTAAATTTTTCACCAATTATACCCATACCCTTTAAAAGGCCTTCTTTTAGTATTGTTTCAGCGCTATGG
>JAEZIV010000210.1 GCA_023436515.1 Bacillota bacterium | reverse complement strand
CGCCGCACATCAGGACGATATAGAATTTATGGCACAGGATGGAATCCTTGAATGCTTTGGCAGAGAGGATAAATGGTTTTTTTCGGTGGTTGTCACAAATGGTGCCGGCAGCCCAAGAGACGGCCTGTATGCCGAATATACTGACGAACAGATGCAAGCGGTCAGAAAGCTCGAACAGAAAAAGGCTGCCTTTGTTGGTGAATATGGCGCCTTAGCATTGCTCGACTATCCAAGTGGAGGGGTTAAGAACCCAAATGATACCGCTGTGGTTAATGAAATCAAGGAGCTGATTTCCTCAGCCAAGCCAAAGGTTATTTATACTCATAACCTTGCAGATAAGCACGATACCCATTTAGGGGTAGCTACAAAGGTTATTCATGCCTTAAGAGAGCTGCCTGCTGAGGCTCAGCCTGAAAAGCTGTACGGCTGCGAGGTATGGAGAAGCCTTGACTGGGTAAATGATGATGAGAAAATGACCTTTGATGTCTCTGCTCACCCAAATATAGCGGCTTCTCTTCTTGGAGTATTTGATTCGCAAATATGCGGAGGAAAGAGATATGATCTGGCAACAACGGGCAGAAGACTGGCTAACGCTACATACTATGCCTCACATGGAACAGATCAGGCCTCAGCTCTGATGTATGCAATGGATTTGACACCACTAATTCATAATCCGAGTCTGGATATAATGGATTTTATCTTCGGCTACATCGACAGATTTAAGGCTGATGTTAAAAACAGACTTTCCAAGGTGCTTCTGTAGAACTTAGCTTACCTAAGATCAATAAATAAGTTGCATTTATGTTGGTTCGGCATACCGGACATAGTACACAATAAAAATCCTCCAACTGATATTTAATACAATATCGGTTGGAGGATTCGTTTTATACGTTTACCGGTTCGAAAATGCCTGGGGAGTTAATGTATCCGGCAGTAGCCATAATATGCTTCACCCATCACAGCCTGGCATTCCCTGACTTAAGCTCTTGCATATATTCCTTTATGTTGATTACAGTACCGTCAACCCGGGATTTCTCTGCTGCGAAAGCCATCAGGTGACTTTGCACGGAATTTTTTGCAGAGGTAAGGCCGTTATTATTCTCAGCTCTGACCAAGCTTATAAAATCACTCATAAGTTTTTCGTCACCACCGCCGTGTCCATGGATATAGACCCCGATATTCAGGTCAATAGTCAGCTTTTTGGATTTTCCAAATTCAATTACTTCTATTTGGTTTTTCTCCATATGGCCTCTTATCTCACCTTTTGTTCCCATCAGCTTTATGGTTCTGCTCATTTCATTTGTAAATGCGCACATGGTAAAGGCAGCGGTTACACCATTTTCAAATTCCATATTGACCACCTGATGGTCTACAACATCGTTGTCACAACGATAGACACACCTGCCATAAGGTCCGGTTTGTAATGCCTTGAGCCTTCCTTCAATACTTAAGTCGGAAGAAATGACTGAGGTTGGCCAGGTTGTTTTTTCTGTCAGATATAATTTAGGAGCATAGTAGGGGCAATCCTTTTCTGACGGGCAGCCCTGAAGGCATTTTTCCGGCGCTCCCTCAGGAGCATTTTCCTCCTTGAAGTGGGTAAGCGCCCCAAAGGATGAAAGCCTGTTACAATCAGCTCCGGCCAGCCACAGAATAATGTCCATATCATGGCAGGACTTTGCCAGAATCATCGGACTGGATTCCTCAGCTTTACGCCAGTTACCTCTCACGTAGCTGTGGGCCTGATGCCAATAGCTCACATTTTCATTATGTTGAATTGAAATCAGCTTACCAATAGTTCCTTCATCAAGAAGCTCCTTGATTGTTGAAAAGAACGGGGTGTACCTTAGTACATGGCAAATGACCAATACTTTATTATACCTTTCAGCGCAGCTCCCTATTTGAAGGCATTCGGCAGGGTCCACTGACATAGGCTTTTCAAGCATAACATGATAGCCCTTCTCCAGTGCCAGCAAGGTGGGTTCAAGGTGCATTCTGTCCTGAACGCATATCAATATGCCATCAGCCAGCTTTGGTCTATCCAGCAGGTCTTTATAATCTGTGAAACAGCAAGCTTCACTTATTCCAAATTGCCTTCTGAAGGCCTCCCGCTTTTTTTCATCGGGCTCAGCTACAGCAACAAATTCAACCTCGTGTGGCTTATTCAGTACATATGGCCCATAGGAGTTCATTCCTCTATCTCCTGCACCTATAAGGGCTAAAGAAACTTTTTTCATAAATTTCTCTTTCCTTTCTCTCGATAGAATATATTAACCTTTTATTCCTGTAGTAGCTATACCCTGCACAAAGTACTTCTGATACCTTAGGAATAAAAGCAGTACCGGCAGCGTTGTCAGTATTACTCCGGCCATAACCAGGTTGGGTCGAGTAAAATACTGATCATTAACAGTTCTTAAACCAACCACCAGTAAATATTTTGACTTTTCACTGATAAAGGTTGCAGGAACCAGGTATGAATTCCAGGTTGTAGTGAAGTTTAAGATTATGATAGTAGTTATTATGTTACCTGAAAGAGGCACTATAATTCTGAAGAAGGTCATTGCTTTACTAAGGCCGTCAATGGTAGCCGCCTCCTCAATTTCTTTAGGAATAGTCATGAAAAACTGTCTTGCCATAAAAATATACAAGCAATTGTACAGGAATGGAAGGATTAATCCTGCTAAGGAGTTATGCAGCTGTAATTTTGCAATCATAATGTACATAGGTGTTATAATCAGCTGAAAGGGAATCATCATACTAGCCAGAACCAATATAAAGATTAAATTCTTACCGGGGAAATTAAACTTCGCAAGGGCGTAGCCTGCCATAGTATTCAGAACAACGTTACCCAGTACTGTTAAAACCGTTACAACAACAGTATTGATAAACCATTGAACCACTTCTGTCTTCTGAAATAGCGTTACATAATTGTTCAAGGTTAACTTGTCGAAGGAAACAATCTTGTCCACATACTGTAATGGAAGAAAGGAAGTATATAGTGCATACAAAAGCGGAATTAAAAAAACTAGTGATAATAAACCAAGTAAAATATATAACAAAGACTTCGATAATGTTCTCATATTAATTTTCTCCTTACTAATCCGCGCTATCGTCAAGAAGCTTTTTCTGAACCATGGTGATAATAAAAATTACAGCGAACAATAATAATGCAACCGCACTGCCATAGCCCATGTCCCAGTTTTTAAAGGATTGTACATAGAAGTAGGATACCAAGGTACTTGTTGCACCGGCAGGTGAGCCCAGGGGCTGATTTTGCGCAACGGCAGCAACCTGATCGAATACCTGCAGCGCTTGAATCATTCCAAAGGTTAGAACCAAAAATACTACCGGCTTAAGCATTGGTAAAGTTATATAGAAAAATCTCTTGATGGAGTCGGCTCCATCAACCTTAGCTGATTCATTCAGTTCAGCGGGTATTGTCTGTAGTCCCGCTAAAAAAATAACTATATAAAAGCCTATTTGCTGCCAAACATAAATAATTGTTATAAATGGTAGAGCCAGATTTAAATCAGCATACCATGTTACATTTTCCAAACCAAATATTGTCAAAAATTTCGTTACCGGTGTATCCATTACAAAGAAGTACATGAATACTGTTGTTACTGCGATACTTGAAACTACGTAGGGTGTATAAAAAATAGTTCTAAAGCCACCCTTAAATTTAATACTTAAATTCAGAGCCATAGCTAAAAGCAAGGCTATTATACTCTGAACAGGAACTGCTACAAATGCCAAAAACAAAGTATGTTTTAATGCCTGGTAAAAGTCAGGTTCAGTTAAGGCCCTAATAAAATTATCAAACCCTACAAAGTGGTTTTGAGATACCTGGACAAAGCTGTACTGATAAAAGCTAATCCCGAAGGATTGTATGGTGGGTACTAAAAACCAAATCAACCACAGGAGTATTACCGGTAGAAGAAATAAATAAGCAGTAATAGTCTCTTCCCTTTTACTTCTTGACAATGACCTTACTGATTTTAACAAACAAATCAACCCCATTTCATCCCGAACAATATAGTATTTAATAGAACAGGAGAGCTTTAGCTCTCCTGCCTTTACTCAATTAACTTATTTAAACAAAGCCTGTACTTCTTTAACGATGTCTGCGCCTGTCTTTTTACTGTCCTTATCATATATTGCTTCGTCAAAGCCCTTTATAAGTGCTTCTGTAAACTTCTGTCCTGCAGCCGGGTAAGCAAATGGCTGTGCATACTCAAGAACAGGTTTCAAATCCTTAACAATCGGATCGTTTGCAAAATATTGATCACTTATAGCGATACTGCTTGGAGGTGCACCGGCATCCTTAACTACTGTTTCCTGAACTTCTTCTCTGACTAAGTATGCCGCAATTTTAGCTGCTACTTCCGGATCCTTTGCTGTCTTAAGAACACCTATAGCTATTGAGTGTAAGGTACTTCCGTTTGTTGTTCCCTTTGGCAATGGAATCATTTTATAGTTTATATCTGGAGCCATTTCCTTAAGAGTTGCAATATACCAGGTTCCACCTGTGGACATTGCACACTTGCCCTTGGCAAAAACTTCTCCATCCCAGCCAAGACCTGCCTGCTTAGGAGTAATCGCTACTCCTTCCTTAAACATATCTATTAAATACTGCATTGCCTGAGCGTTTTCAGGAGTATCTATT
Source organism: Bacillota bacterium (assembly GCA_023436515.1). Lineage (GTDB taxonomy): Bacteria > Bacillota > Clostridia > Acetivibrionales > DSM-1351 > Ruminiclostridium. The sequence goes on along the minus strand of JAEZIV010000210.1, from coordinate 8,875 downwards.
GTCTTTCCGAAGCCCCAACCGCCGCCAAAAGCTAAAGCATACTGTGTCAAGTGGAATTCTGCATCAGGGATACAAATACCCTTTACCCCATCCTTTGTCAAGGCCTTTGCTGCTGCCTTAACATCCTCAAGAGTCTTTGGAAGCTCCTTTAAGCCGGCTGCATTCCACATATCCATGTTGATAATAAAGGCTTCAGGTTGTGCAGTAAGAGGAACTCCATAAAGCTTTCCATCTATTTTCCATGCATCAACAGCCTGTTTTTGTAATTTTGATAAATCAACCACTGATTCATCAAGAGGAAGCATAAGTCCATTTGATATAAAATCGAGATACTTTTCGTTTGTCATAGCCGCTAAGTCAGGTGCAGTACCTGCGGCAACCTGAGCGGGAAGGTTATCCCAGTAATCCTTGTCTGTTGGATACATCATAGGCTCTACTTTTACGCCAGGGAGTATTTTTTCAATTCCTTCACAAGCTTTTTCGTAGGTTGAAGTATATTGTTCAGAGAAATAGCCCACCTTATAGGTTACTTCCTTTACCGGACCTGCGGTTGTTGAAGCTGCTGACGAGGTATCAACCGCCTGCTTTGAATCTGAGCCGCCGCAGCCTGATAAACCCATTGAAACAACTAAACATGACCCAACTAGTAAACTCACTGCCTTACTAAACCTTTTCATTCTTAGTCCTCCTTAAATTACTAAAAATATTAGAGAAGTTTGTCTCTTTATCTATAATTATAGCTACTATGTTTTTTTGTAAAATTTATAGGCTTGTCATTTTGTTATCAATTTTAAGCCAGTCAAAACATGTTAAACAGACTGCGTTAATATATATGTATTTTTGTTAATATTTTTGTCCTGGTCCTGTCATATCATTTTATTGCGATACTCTGACGGGGTACAGTTAGTCAGCTTTTTAAATACAATATTGTAGTGAATATGATTTTTGTACCCTACTTTTTCGGCAATCTCGTAATTCTTTAAGGTTGTTTTCCTTAAGAGCTCCTTTGCCTTTTCTATACGTTTAATATTTATATAGTTGGATACAGTCATGTTCATTTTTTTATTGAAAAGCCTGCTTATATAGCTTTCACTGACATTGAGATAATCACCGAGCAGCTTGAGACTTATATCCTTTTCATAGTTTTTATTAATATAGGCGACTGCCTCTCTAACTAAATAATTACTCAATTCCATTGTGGGGTCCAGCAAGCTGCCGGCTCTTTCTTTGAGCTTCTTGAGGTAATCAATTATATCATTGATGCTATCCCATGAATCCTCATCAACCAGCAAGCTTTCTTCCTCCAAAAACTTACTGGTTAAAGAATAGATTATTCGTGAAAGAAAACTCTTTAGTGCCTTTATGTCAACATATTTATTAGTCTTCAAGGTCTCTGAAGCACTGATCAAATAGTCCAACGCACTTTCAAGGCTGATATTTTCCCCCTGAATTTCCTCGGCATTGGCAAGTGAGTTTACACAAAAGGGAGTTCTAAAATCAATATTACTTACGAAGAAGTTGTAAGCCTCAGGGAATAAAAACTTCTGGGTGAGTGCCATAGCCGCCTTTTCAAAGGCTATTCCCGTGTTGTTCAAATCATTGTACCTTTCGCTGGCTGCGAAGGTTAGGTCTACATTTAAATATTTCTTAAAGGTATTTTGAAATCTCTTTATTAACGTAACAGTATTCTGGTAGATATTTTGCTCACTTGCTTCCTGAGTATTGCTTAATAAGACAGCATAAAGGTTGTCATCCTTTATTACAAATTCGCTTTCCTTTACATTGCTTAGTAATTCCTTTGAAATATTCTCAATTGAAAGCTGAAACAGTTCCTTTTCGTAGCTGCTATACCTGTTCAAAACCTCCTCATAGCTGTCAACCTCAAACAAAATGCAGATTATGTTTTTATTATTGAGCTTTAACCCAAGAGCATTTAGATGACTGCTTAATTCATCAGGCTTAAACTGGTAACCCTTTAATAGCTTGCATAAGAAATCATTCTTTTCATACAAAAGCTCCTTAACAGGCTTTGCAGCATTTAAATGTTCTCCGTCGTCTATCACACTCTCTGTCTCAATTGACTGCTTGACCTCCTTGAGTATATTAATAATACTTTCGGGTTCAATTTTGTGTTTGAGTATATAATCCTTTGCACCATAGCGCATTGCGTCCTTCACATACTCGAATTCATCATGGCAGCTAAGTATTATAACCTTGCAAGGATCTTTTCTCCTCTTAAGTTCCTTTAATACCTCTATTCCATTCATTATTGGCATATTTATATCCAGCAGCAGTATATCAGGTTTTAACTCAGACACCAGCTTTAACGCTTTTTCTCCATTATCTGCTTCTCCCACAATTGTGAGGTTTTCACTTTCCCAATTGATCGAAGACTTAAGTCCAGCCCTTACCAGCATTTCATCATCAGCTATGAGAATCTTCATTTTGCTCCTCCCCTGTTTCCAAAATTGCAGGAATCTCAACGTGGACCCTACTGTATTTCTGGGCTTCCGTCATTATTTCAACACCGTAGGTTTCTCCAAACTCCAGCTTTATCCTTTTGTTTACATTATATAGTCCAATTTTGCTAAACTTCTTTTTCGAGCTGTATTCTTCGCTATATAGTACCTTCCTAATGGTTTCCTTATCCATACCCTTTCCGTTATCAGTTACATCGTAGATAATTCTGTCGTCCCTTTTTTTGATACATATTTTTATAGTACCCTGGTCGGTCAAATCCTCAAACCCATGTATTATGGCATTTTCAACAATTGGCTGCAAAAGAAATTTTAGCGTCATACAGTTCAATGCTTCCTGATCAATATCATATTCAACCTGGAATTTATCAAGAAATCTTAAATTCATTATGTCCATATAATAATTCAGCTGCTCCAACTCTTCTTTAATGCTTATAAGATTATCCTTGTTTTTCGAGGCAAAGGTCAGTAGCTCTATCAAGGCTCCCAATGCATTTACAATCCCGCCTGAGCCTTGAATTTTTGCCATCCACTTTATGTTGTTGAGAGTATTATATAGAAAATGCGGACTGATCTGAGCTTGCAAAGCAATGATTTCAGCATTTCTTTTTTCAGTTTCCTTATCATATATTTTTTTGATTAAGTTCCTCGTCTCAGTTATCATTCGATTAAAACCGGCACTAAGTTCGCCAATTTCTCCTCCTGAAATTGATGAAGAGACATTCAGATCTCCCTTTTCAACCAGCTTCATGGTGTTTTTAAGCATCAAAACCGGTTTTGTAATACCTGTAGCTATAACTGTAGATATGCTCAAAGAGAGGAGTATCAACACAATACATAGAATTACAGTTATATCCCTGATATTATATATCTCACGAAACAATTCGTCCTTAGGTGTTATGCTCACCACTCTCCATTGGTATAGCTCAGATGTAGCGATGTTCAGATAAACCTCCTCACCGTCGATTACTGTTTCCATGGACCCATCCCGGGCAATAGCCTTTGAAAAGCCCGGAATAGAGCTTATGCTGTCACCGGATACCCCTACTCCGCTTCCATATATAATGTTGCTTTTATTGTCAATAACTATAAATTTACTATTCTTTGTAAGTGAAATGTCCTCCCAAAGTGTTTTTATTTTATCAACCTTTACATTTATAATTGTTGCTCCATAGCATTCCTTAGAAAAGGGGTCAACAATACTCCTTCCAACCGAAATAACATGCTCGCCTTCAATCTGAAGATAGTCCCTATGAATTCCAAATACAACTGCTTTGGCCTCAGCATTTATAATATCCTGGAACCATTTTTCTGACTTCTCCGGGTAACCAACAGTATATTTTGGTATTATGCTTACGTTAAAGACGTAATCCATATTGTTAGGAACAACTGTAACAGAGCCAATATATTCATTCATATAGAATACCCCCTTGTAAAGGGATGCATTGGCAGCTTCAACATCATCCAGAATTTCAACAAATCTGTTTTCTGATTGGCTGTAATCCTTTCGGAGAATGCTGCTTATTGTATCATCCAGACTGGGGAATTCAGATATTTTAGTTAGATTTGTCAAGAAATTGTCTATATTCTTAACAATCTGTTCATTGCTCTCCCGAGAGCTTATAACAACCTTTTCATACAGGGTATTAGAAAAATAATAATATGTGTAAAACCCTAGTATTACCAGAGGAATAACAATTAATAGAATATACGAAAAGAGCAGCTTTTTCTTCAGGCTCAGGTTATTAAAAAATGTATGCCTCTAGTGTTCTTCATATTATCTCCCATTTACGCACACAGTGCGTACACAAACAGTAATGAAAAGAATAAACAACCATTCCTACGAATAGGTTGATGTATTTATGTTGACAAATTTATGTTAATATGTAGTTCATATTTGCTAAAGTTCAGGCCCTACTGTACCGAATAATCTCGGTAAGGCTGTACCCATCAGTTCTCGCCAGATATCAGAAGAACCGGAGTCACAGCAGTTCCTTAAAGACGTTATCACACTTAGTATACCATATGAGGACTTGCATCTACCAGATTAACATAAAATCCCGATGAGAGTACTAAATCCGGGTATTATTTTTCTAGAGCCTCAGGATTCCATACCGGAAGAATTTATCACTGAACTAAATGGAAATTTTCACCGGTAGATTTGTACAGATGGTTATGTAAAATAATTTTCTTGAAAATACTTTTCTCATAATATAAAATATTGTATAAAATTTTGTAAACCATAAAATAAATGGAGGTATTTTGTATGGCGGCTGGATCAGGAGTTTTTAAAATGGATATAGACAAAGCTAGAAAAGTATTCACAGCTTTTGCTGATGGCTTTTTCTCATTGGAGCAAGGTATGGAGTTTTTCAAGAGTTTATAAGGGCTGCGCAGGAATGCAGTAAGTTTGGTGACTATATCATGATTATTGATGCAGCAGGCGTCAAGCCTTCCACCCCTGAAGTTGCCGAAGCACTCGGCGGTGCATTGGCATTGTATGCCTCTGATGATTTTAAGTTCAGAAAACGTTTTATGCTAAAATGTACTTCAGCCATTACGCAGGCGCAGGTGGCCAGGCTGTCAAAGAATGTTCCGGGCTTTGATACAAAAATGACCTTTGTAGACACAAAAGAGGATGCGTTAAAAGAGCTTTAATTTTATGTTAAAAGCGCCTATGCTGGGCGCACAAAAAATGCCATCATCACAATGGCATTTTTTCATTTGAAAACAATTTAATACTCATTCATGTACCACTCAACAGGAACAGGTGCGTCATCTCCAAAGAGGTTGGGATTCTTCTGTAAAAAGCCCGAGGTTATATCAGACATCCCTCTTGCATCACACAGTATACTTACGGCATCACCAATAAGTCCCCTATTAGCCACACCGGCTTGTATAAAGGGTGCTTCCATCTTGCCATAGTTCTGGGAGATATCCCCTGAAGGACTATGATGACGAAAAGCCGGCCTGTCAATTTCCTGTCCATCCGGGGTGATTATTTTTAGATATTGATAGTTGTCAGTCAATCTTAAAGGAATGTGATTCCATTCCTCAACTCCATGTAAGTATGTATTACTTCTCAGGCTGCAGCCAAGAAAAAGTATTTTGGCTTCTCTGTCATATAGCTTACCCCAGCACCCCTGTCGTGAGCAAGGAGTATCCCATTTTTCTTCACCTTCAGTGTAGCTTTCTGCATCCTGTCCAATAGCGGCTACTGAATGAGTTGGATGCCATGAACGTACAACACCTGGGCGTTTAAGGAAAAGGTTTGTTAGTAAGCCTACACAGGAGGGTTCCGTCAAAGGATTGAAAACATTGTACTGTTCATTTATTTGTGACCAAGTGTGAGTAGGAAATATCAGCAAACCAGGCTTCATATACTCTATGAAAGCATCTAAAACAGTATCTGCTCCGCCTTCCACCTCACCAATTGCTTTCATTGATGAATGTATCAAAAGAGTATCCTCAGGTTTTATTCCAATAGCTCTAATGTTGTTTATCAGGTCTGTTTTTGTGTACATTTTAAGTTCCTTCCTTTATTTGGGACTGGGATGCTACATCATTTAGAAGTCCATACTCTTGAGGTGTCATATCCTCCTGAATCAGCTTTTTTCCTAAAGATTCTCAAGTCTTTTTGTTCCAGCACCCCACACTTGCGGTTGGTTTTTACTTTTTACTCACTTGCTTTTTGAATCTCCTTCTATATTCTCGCAAATTAACCCCACACCTTCAAGCCCAAATAAGAATTTTTCAGGAGTTTTATACAATGTATAAAATCCTTCATAATTCTTTGAGAGCATGATATCTCATTTTAGATCAAATCAGCACCTCCCTCTCCACTTGAAAACTCAGCTTACTCACTGCAAACTGATTTTAATTTTTCATACATCTCGGTATTTGAAGGTAACGGCTGTGTAGACTTAACAGCCGGGATTATATTCGCTTCCATCATATTCAGAGGTAGCAAGTCGTTTTTAGTAAAATGACTTTGAAACACGACAACCATGTCTAGTTCCGGCTGCACAATAATATATTGTCCTTGAAAGCCCCTCGCAGAGTAGCCCCCAAAGCTGTTTACCCACCATTGATATCCATAGCCTTTACTCGTTCCATTATAGTCAGCATCAATATGCTTTATCGTTGATAGTTCAACCCATTCCTCAGGGATAATCTGCTTATCCCCCCATTTACCTTTTTTCATATATAAATATCCCAGTTTCGCCATGTCTGTTGCTCTCATATACAGACCATATCCACCGAAGCTTATTCCATCTTGAGCGCTATACCAGCTTTTATTGGTAATACCGAGTGGCTTAAATAGTTTGTCCTCAGCATATTCAGCCAACGCTTTTCCGGAAAGCTTTGTTATGATAGCCGATAGCAGGTGAGAACCTCCACTATTATAATTGAATGCCCTTCCGGGTTCAGTGGACACAGACCGATTCAGCATAAATTGTACCGTATCCGGACTACGTTCTAACTGGGGTAAAGGATTGTCAGGATGACTATAAGAAATAGTCACTTCATCCCAGTCAAACCCCGAAGACATTGTCAATAGGTGTTCTAATGTAATCTGTTTCTTTAATGTATTATTATTTTTGATTTTCATATCGGGATATATGTCTAGAAGCTTCATATCAACATCTTTAATATAACCATCATCTATAGCTGCGCCCACAAGAGCAGAGGTTACACTTTTCGTACACGAATACAATGCCCTGAGCGAATCCTTGTTTCCTGAAAAATAAGCTTCAGTAATAATGTATCCATTCCGAACAATTACCAAGCTGTCTATCTCAGTCTTGTTTTCCCTGATGCCTTTAACTAAATCATATAGCTTTTCTGAATCTACACCCTGTTCTTCCGGTGTTGAGTTCTTCCAACTATTCTCAGTGTAGTACTCTGTATTTACCGGTTCATTAATTTTTTCGATTGCCGGAACATTTCTTCTAGAATAAATATTAATAATAATGACAGGCACTATAAGAACTATTAGTAAAGGAATAAGAATTTTAAGCTTTCTGGCCATATGAAACCTCTTCCTTTCTGTAAATATATAGTTGATTTAAATATATCATACCAGCCAATAATTATCTACTTGTATTGACTTAAATTCAAAACAAAAAATGAAGCCTTACAAAAACCATCAAAAACAATTATAAGATTATCTTCATTATTGCCTTCCAACATTTTCCATGCCATAGTTTATTTCTCCTCTAATAACTAATTCCAAGCAAATTATCGACAAGACCTATGCCGCTCATTGTCAATGATTTTGTTCAAAAGGGCATCATCACTTAAAAAGGTCACAACAGCCAAAACTGTGTGACCTCATCTTATAAATAAAATTTGTTCTATTTGGATGTATTATCCAAATACTTAAAGTAATCAATAGGACTTTTGCAAAATCTTGCCGCGTCAGATTCTCTAACCAATTCTATAATACTCGGAATGTCTGCTTTATAACTTTTTCCATTAATATACACTTTTCCATTAATTATATTAATAAATGAAATAACGTTCTCCAATAAGGACTTAGAAATATTTCTCAAATCAAATCTACACCTTATTTCGTCAATATCATTATCTAACATATATATTTCTATACAAGTACTATCTTTGTCTCCATATTGTCTTATATCGTTAGACCAACTTTTCCCAATCGGTAAATGTATTGATAGAAACTCTAATGAATCTTCTGGTATCTTAATACCATGCCATGACATATAATTATTGTTATCATTATAATCCTTGATATCCCTAATCTGAGGAATAATCATAAAGTCAAACTGCCATATAGCCATATTTTTTTAACTCCTTTCATTATTTAATCTACACATAATAAATCGTTAATTGTCTTGTATCCTGCATATGGTAGTTCTACTTTTTCAATAGGAACCTCAGTTAACCCTAGTTTCTTAGCAGCTAATAACCTATGATGACCATCTACTACATATTTTGTACCATTATATTCAACGTATTTAATTGTCTCTTGCATACCATTAGAATCTGTTTTTCAACTCCTCATTTTCCATTGATATTACTGGATTTAAAAAATTATAAAAAATTTTTTAACCCTTGCCTGCTGGGTGATACTGCAAAATCCTATCTCCGCCCCAGTTAACTTTAAATCCACCGCCGTCTTCAAATGATACCCCTTTTAAAGAACCACCACTCAATGGTTGAGGATTGTGCCCATTATTCTTTAAATAGTTATATAGCTCGTCTGGTTTTACATTTTTAAGCTTACTTGGGTCATTCAAGAAATCATCTAAACCATTAAGATTTTTTAAAGTCTTACTCGCTCCCTCTATAACTTTTCTCGAGGCAGCAGGTATTGTATCATCCGCCATCCTCAATATTTTACCATCTGAAGTTATAAATTCATAGTAACC
>JAEZIV010000193.1 GCA_023436515.1 Bacillota bacterium | reverse complement strand
GATGTCTTGTAGTTTAAAACCGTACCCACTTCAACAATTTTATCAAGGGGATTTGCTGATACAATATCACTGATTAATTGTTTTGTGATCTGCTTTCCATTCTCATAAACTACTTTGTAGGTTTTTTCTCTTAAACCTTCCTTACCTTCTCTTACTGTATTTTTTGATCCTTTGTCTAGTCTATTGTTGTCTTTGGTAATAGTCTTAAATGGTATCGGGGTCTCTTCGGTTACTGTCTTCTCCTCTACACGAATTATCGAAAGGTTCATATCAGATACAATTTTGTCCCCCAATCGGAACCCGACGAGCTTATCATCCTCATCGACGCTTATAGCGTTATCGTTTAGTACCTCTTTGACAGTATCCTTATAGGTTTTTACCTTCAGCTCTCTACCATCTACTGCTATTGATACTGGTACCGCCCTTTTTATCTCTATTTTGTTCTCCTTAATTCTTGCGAGCTTCGCGTCAAACGGCATGTTAATGTAATCATCTGCTGTTATTGTTATGCCTGTCTGCTCTAGTACCTCTCTCACTGTTAACTTCATTGTTTTTAATGCAATCTCATGACCATTGTCGTTGATTACCACATGTCTTTTCAACCCATTGAAAACCAAGACTCCTGCAGTTACGGATATAACAACGGCAAGGCATATTACTGCAATATCCAATGCTCTGATTTTTAATAAATTCCCGCGCTTTTTGCTGGTATTAGCACGAAAATTCATTTGTGAAAAATACCTTTTAATATTCTTCGCAATCGGTATCATTAATACTAACCTCCTGTTAGAAATATTCAAAGGGACTGTGACTATTTTATTCCAAGCAAATTTTTTTGTCAAATTTATTGCCTAGATAATGGAAGTATTTTTCCAAGTTTATCCCTCTTTTGAAATTATTAACTGGATTTTAGTATATTATTCAAATAGGCTTTTTATGTCAATGAACGGCTCAGACCCCTTGATTATGGCTTGTCTGACAGGTCGGAAATACGCCATTCTCCCGCTTCGGCATCAATTTCCAAAGTTACGAATTTAATGTTTTCACCATTTTTAAATATTGAATTCTGACTTTCAGTAGTATCTCCGGAAGCAGCCTCAGGCTTGTTTACCTCTAGTATTACCTGAAACTGTATTTTCAAAAGATGCTCATTGTCGGTCATCCCTGTTAAAAGCTCTGCCGACTTTAGACTGATGGTTTTAACCTCATTTTGATATGTATTTTTAAAGCTATCCTCACTGCCCAGTATTTTACCAATAGATGCCTCGCTCACAAGGGCTGATGCCTGAGCATAGTCCTTTGAATTGATGGCCACAACCCATTTTTGTATTACTGTCTGTAAGGGCTCGGTGCTCATATAATTTTTGAGCATAATTATAAACTCTTTTTTTGAGTCCAAGTCCTTAAGCATTGTCTGGCTTTCACCATTAAGCTGGAGGACCCTTCTCCTCAGGTCAGAGTTCTCGGTCTCTAGAGCGGCTATCTTATCGGCGAGCTCCTTATTCTGCTGATCCAAATTATTTATCTTTTCTCCAAGAGTATCAATACTGAGATTCTTGGCATTGCTAAGATTCTGGTAGCTTTCAAGCTGTTTTTCCCTATCCCATAAAAGATAATTAAAGGATATAAGAAACGCGATCAGAAAAACAAATATAATAACAATAATAAACTTTTTCATAATCCCTCTCCTCGAGAACTAAACTAAAACTTATTATTTTATTTCAATCCGAATACCTTTTTCGCATTCATCAGTGTTGTTTCAGCAACTACAGACTCACTTACTCCTTTAATCTCAGCAATCTTTCGAATAATATAAACTAAATACCCCGAATTATTCCTTTTTCCCCGAAAAGGTTCCGGCGATAGATAGGGGCAGTCTGTTTCTACCAGAAGCTTATCCAAGGGGACAGCCTTAACCACTTCTACCGTTTTTCTGGCATTCTTAAAGGTAACAGCCCCTCCGATGCCAATATACATGTTTAGCTTCAGCATATCTAAAGCCATCTCGGCACTTCCTGCAAAGCAGTGAAATATACCTCCAACCTGCTTAACATCCGTCTTTTTTAATATCTTTATTGTATCCTCATGGGCATCTCTGTCATGAATAATAATTGGCAGCTTTAATTCCTTAGCAAGCTCTATCTGTCTTTCAAACCAGTATTTTTGAGTTTCTCGGGGAGAGTTATCATAATAATAGTCCAGACCGATTTCACCTATTGCTACAACCTTAGGCTTATCAGCTAGGGTTCTGATTTTATCAATAATATCCTCGTTCATTTTATCAGCGTCATGAGGGTGTATACCAAGAGCCGTATAAACAAAATCATAGGCTGCTGCAAGCTCCAGACATTTTTCAATGGACTGAGGGCTTGCACAGGCGTTTAAAATATAGGAAATTCCCTCATGATGAAGCTGCTTTAACAAGGTATCTCTGTCCTCGTCAAAGCGCTCATCATCATAATGCGCATGTGTATCAAAAATCAAATTATCACCTTTTTTGTTGTGTTTTATGTTGTAGACCAATGCCGTATGGTTAACCTACCCGGGCTCCGCTTGGCATATCCTTGTCTATGGTTACCAGGGACAGTCCATTTTCATCGGAGGCTGCCAGTATCATTCCTTGAGACTCAATTCCTCTAAGCTTTGCAGGCTTAAGGTTAGCCACCAATATGAGGGTTTTCCCCACCATTTCTTCAGGTGTGTAGTATTTTGCTATACCGGAAACCACCTGTCTTACTTCATTCCCTACCTGAAGCTTCATTTTTAAGAGCTTATCTGCCTTTTCTACCTTTTCTGCTTCAAGGACCTTGGCTACTCTAAGCTCAACCTTAGAAAAATCATCAATGGTAATCAGGTTGGCATTTGTTTCATCAACAGGCTGAGCCGGTGATTGCTGCTTTGCCTTCCCCTCCTTGGACTTGTCGGCTTCTGCAGCCTCCTTTTTGGTTTCTGCTTCCTGAGGGGGAGCAGATACCTCACTCATGTTTTCCAGCTCCTCAAGCTCCTTTTTAAGGTCTATTCTCGGGAATATAACCTCACCCTTGCATACTGTAGCACCGGCGGGATAAACTCCCCATTCCTTTGCCTTTTCCCACGTTACCAGACTCTTATCGCCAATCCCCAACTGGTTCCAGATTTTTTCAGGAGTTTCAGGCATGAAGGGCTGAATAAGAACTGCAATAATTCTCAGGGTTTCAGCCAGATTGTACATAACCTGCGCTAGACGAGGGCTGTTAGCTTCATCCTTTGCCAAAACCCAGGGCATTGTTTCGTCAATATATTTATTAGTTCTGGATACTGTTTTCCATATTTCAGATAATGCAGTGCTGAACTGGAGCTTATCGAGCAGCTCCTCCACTTTGGCAGGAGTTGCCTTCACCAAGGCTATAAGCTCATTGTCAAAATCCCCTTCTACCTTATTTTCAGGAATGGTACCCTGGAAGTATTTATCTATCATTGCGACAGTTCTGCTAACGAGATTACCAAGGTCGTTAGCCAAATCTGAATTAATTCTGTTTATAAGTGCTTCATTTGAGAATACTCCATCTGAACCAAAGGGTACCTCTCTTAACAGGAAGTATCTGATAGCATCAAGGCCGTACTTGTCAACCAATATCTGAGGGTCCACAACATTTCCCTTTGATTTGGACATTTTTCCGCCTTCCAGCAAAAGCCAGCCGTGGCCATATATCTGCTTTGGCAGTGGAAGATTTAAGGCCATAAGCATTGCTGGCCAAATGATTGTATGGAAGCGTACTATTTCCTTACCCACAAGATGGACATCTGCAGGCCAATACCTTTGGAATAGGGTATCATCCTGAGCCAAGTAGCCAAGAGCTGTTATATAGTTTGACAAGGCATCAACCCACACATAGACAACGTGCTTATCATCAAAGGATACCGGAACACCCCAGTTAAAGGTAGTCCTTGATACTGCGATGTCCTCAAGACCAGGTCTTAAAAAGTTGTTCAGCATTTCGTTCTGCCTTGAAACCGGTTGAATGAAGTCTGGATTTTCTTCTATATGCTTGATTAATCTATCCTGATATTTTGACAGTCTGAAGAAATAGCTTTCTTCCTTTGTGAGCTCAACCTCACGGCTGCAGTCGGGACACTTTCCGTCTACAAGCTGTGTTTTTGTCCAGAAGGATTCACAGGGAGTGCAATACCAGCCCTCATACTCACTTTTATAGATATCTCCCTGATCGTAAAGCTTCTTAAATATTTTCTGAACTGCTTCAACATGATCCTCATCAGTAGTTCTGATAAACCTGTCATTTGTAATTTTCATTAGCTGCCAGAGTTCCTTTATGCTGGATACAATCTCATCCACGTACTGTTTTGGAGTTATTCCCTTCTCTTCAGCCTTTCTCTGTATCTTTTGACCATGTTCGTCGGTACCGGTCAAAAACATTACATCATAGCCCTTTAAGCGCTTGTAACGTGAAACAGCATCAGCTGCTACAGTGGTATATGAATGCCCTATGTGCAATTTTCCGCTTGGATAGTAAATAGGTGTTGAAATATAATAGGTTTTATTTGACATGTTTCCTCCTCATTTGTTCAAAAAAAATTGCATTATGCAGGTATATATAAAAAAAGCTTATCTAATAATGTTTATATTATTTAATTGTTACCTAACATGGTATAATTTAATAATGTATTCACTACTACTATACATACTTGCATTAAATTTTTCAAGGAGAATATTTATCCCCGCACCTCGGCTTCAATCAGAAAAAAGTGAAGGAAGGGTTATTGAATGTCTACCATTTTGACAAGTTTGAATTACTATAATAAATATCGCAAATATATCCACCCTATTACTTCCAGAAGAATACTGGAGTATAGAAAATATACAAAACGAATAAAAAAGCTGTCAATCAAGTCTTCGGCCAGATATCCCCTTGATCAAGCCGGCTTTGACACAGCGGTTTCATCTGTGTGCTTACTGTTCCCGGAGGTAGATATTCCTGCTGCAGCAGATGCTGTTTTCTCCTTTCAAGCCGTCGTGGGGTATCTGAACACTATAAGTACCCGTTCCTCTACGTGTACTGAACCTTTTTTAAGAATAATATATTCCTCACTGAAGGATGCCCTGAATCTCCGGACCGACTCCTACGAAAATTACTTTACTTTCTTTCCCTCCAAGGACGATAACGGCTATCTCACAATTCTTGTAGAAAAGTGCCGTCAGAAGATAAGCTCCCTTCCGTCTTATGATGTGATTCGAGATCACTTGTCGGCTCTGCTTTCTCTTTATATAGAATTTCAGATAACCAGGTTTTCCTCTGACGACAATTCAAGAGAGGTTAATCTGATTAAGTGGAGCTCTACATACGGTCAGAAGTATCCCGAGCTTTCAGGCTGGGAATTCTGTATGTCTGTTGATTCTGTTCTGGGTATCCAGCTTCTGCTGGCGCTTGGTACCGACCCAACGCTTACAGAGCAAAAAACAGAGGAGATATACAACTCCTTCTACCCGTGGGTTTGCTGTATTCAGAAGCTACTGGAGGGCTTTATTAATCACAAGGATGATTTCATTCCCGGGGATGCTAATTTCGATTTCTATTACGAAAATTTAAAGGATTACGAAAACAGACTTGTTTACTTGATAAGAAAGGCTTCAAAGCTTAAGTGCAAAAGCTCAGCTTTGATACGAAGATCCCTCAAGCTTTTGCTTTCCATATATATAACTCATCCAAAGGCCGGTGAGGGTATGAATGTTATAACGGTAAAGGCTTTGCAAAAGGCAGGAGGGAGGGGCATGTCCATGTATACTGCCGTCATCCGACTGCTCCGTGCAAAAAAATATTTCTGAAAAGCTTCAGGGATTAGTTAACCAAATATAAATCTGCATGCCCACAGGGACGCAATAACACTGATTATGTCTGCCATAATTGCAGCTACAAGAGTGTACCTGATATTCTTTATGCCCACGGCTCCATAGTATACAGCAAGGGTGTAAAAGATTGTCTCAGTGGAGCCCATCATGGTAGCTGCCACCCGTCCTTCATAGGTATCGGGACCAAAGGCCTTTATTATTTCCGTTACAAAGGCAAAGGAGGCACTTCCGGATATGGGACGCAGAAGCGCCAACGGTGCAACCTCCGGCGGCATTCCCAGCAATTCAATTACCGGCTTTAAGGGTATTATCACCAAGTCAAGTGCCCCCGAGGCCTTGAATACGCCTACCGCAACAAGCAAGCCCACTAAGGAGGGTATTATCTTTATAACGGTTTCAATTCCATCTCTCGCACCTTCAATGAACACGTCATAGGTTTTAACTCTCTTTAATACACCAGCTAATAATATTATTATGAAAATCGCCGGAACGGCATAATCAGATATCTGCCTTATAAATCCCATACATCCACCATCTCGGAAGAATTAATACTACACCTTTTCTTTTATTTCCTCCACACCTTCATCGTTCCATACCTTTGACAGAAGCTTTGCAGCCAATATTCCCATTATGGTAGCACATACTGATGCAATCCATATACATACTATTATCTCGGCAGGCTTCTTCGAGCCCTCGGAGGTCCGAAGGGCTATGATACTCGCGGGAACCAATTGAATTGCAGCTGTATTCATAACTAGGAACATACACATTGAATCGGTTGCTGTTTTTTTATCTCTGTTAAGGCTCTGCAGCTCATTCATAGCCTTTATTCCCAAAGGGGTAGCAGCGTTCCCCAAGCCCAGAAAGTTAGCAACCAGATTCATAACGATGGCTCCCATTGCAGGATGCTCCTTTGGTATCCCCGGATACAAAAAGCTCAATACAGGCCTTACAAGCCTGCTTATACTTGTCACTAGACCGCTTTTTTCAGCTACCTTCATAAGACCTGTCCACAAACACATTACACCCAGTAGTCCGATACACACAGTTACCGCCGATTGTGCCGAATCCATGGCGGCTTTGGTTACTTCATTTATTCTCCCATTAACTATTCCAACGGCAAAACCCAATAGCAGCAAGCCCATCCAAATATAATTAAGCATTTACACCTCCGGCGTTTTGAATACCTGTTATTATATATGTGGACAGAGTATAATTTATGTTTTAAAAAAAAATCCCAGGGTATATATTAAAAGCCGGGCCATAACCCGTGATTTTTAGACCTTTTTTTGTCGATTGCCTCGAATTTTTTTGTCGAATTTATGTCGGTTTTTCAGTCTTTCTGCCTCCTAATTCCCAGTATTATTTTTCTAGCTTTGTAATTTATTTAATTATTAATTTGTTCATAAAAAATTAATAATTACTGCAAAATCGATATTGCAGCTTCAAACCCTTATAAAATCAGCATTTAGACCATAGAAGCTTTTGATTTTTTTTTTATTTTTTTACAAAAACAACGTTGACGTTTATTGGAATTTATGGTATTATAATAACGAAGTTTGTCGAAATATAAAGTGTATAATATAGGAGGGTCAAATAGCATGAAATCTACCGGAATTGTAAGAAAAGTTGACGAGTTGGGAAGAGTTGTTCTCCCTATCGAATTACGCAGAACATTTGATATCGCAGAAAAGGATGCTTTAGAAATTTACGTTGATGAATCTACTATTATATTAAAGAAGTACGAACCAGCATGTATCTTCTGCGGAAATGCTAAAGACGTACAGGTATACAAAGGCAAGAACATTTGCCCAGAGTGTATGAAGGAATTAAAGAAATAATATACTTACTAAACAAAAAGAGCATAAGGCTCTTTTTGTTTATAAGCAATTAATTTTTTTTGGAAATTCATTTTTTCATAACGAGGTTATATACCTCTCTTTTATTTAGGCCTCTGTCTTCAGCGGCCTTTTTAATTGCCTCTTTTTTCTGAAGGCCCTCGTTTACATACTTTTCAACATGCTCTTCTATACTGATGTCAGCATACTTGTCTCTCTCCTGCTCCTCAAGCACTTGTTTGCTCTGACCCTCAATAATTATTACAAACTCCCCCTTGGGTGTCTCAACCTGATATCTATCCACAGCTTCCTTTAATGTACACCTAATGACCTCTTCATATCTTTTGGTAAGCTCCCTCGCCAGTGCAATTCTCCTGTCTCCCCACACATTGAACATATCCTTCAGGGTATAGGAAAGCTTATGTGGAGCCTCATAAAACACAATTGTCCGAAGCTCATCCTTAAGCTGCTTCAGACGGTCCTGCCTCATCCGCTTGATCATGGGAAGAAAGCCTTCGAACACAAATCTGCCTGTGGGAAGACCTGATATAACCATCCCGGCAACTGCCGCAACCGGCCCGGGAATCATAGTTACGGATATATTGTTTTCTATGCACAGCCTGACAATATCCTCACCAGGGTCTGATATGCCCGGTGTCCCCGCATCAGAAACAAGGGCAATATTCTTTCCCTCCTGAAGCTGATCTATCAAATAATTTCCTTTCGTTACTTTATTGTGCTCATAATAGCTTACGAGAGGCTTCTTTATCTCAAAATGGATTAGCAGCTTAATGGTTTGTCTTGTGTCCTCGGCAGCTATGATGTCTACCTCCCTCAGAGTGTTTACTGCTCTAAAGGTAATGTCCTGCAGATTGCCTATGGGTGTAGCAACCAGGTAAAGAGTTCCTTTTTTTTCGCTCAAGTTTATCTCCATTTCCGGCAATACGGGGCTTAATATCTAAAACAGTCTGAAAGCCTATATTACCTGCCGTATATCCTGTTAATCTCTTCAGAATATGTTCCATCCATGTTGTATACATATAAAGGCTCCATAACCTTGAGTTCCGGCTGCCCGCCCCTATTGCCCTTGATAAGTACCATGGTTGGCTTCTTAAAGGGTTTTGGG
>JAEZIV010000154.1 GCA_023436515.1 Bacillota bacterium | reverse complement strand
GGCTCAAACTGATTGCCAAGTAATATATCTTGAAAACAATACAATTATTAATCAGTGCAATACTGCCTGTAGTTTTCATGCAAGGCTGATAAAAAATCTTCTTAGAATAGTATCCAACAGAGCCATTATGCTCAACAGAAGAGTAGAATACCTGTCCATGAAGAGCATTAATTCAAAATTAGCCAGCTTCCTGTTGGAGCATATGGAGAGGTCAGGCAGTAACACCTTTCGACTTCCTATGAACAGAAATGAAATGGCAAATTTTTTAAACATCTCAAGACCTTCCATGTCGCGAGAAATGGGGATAATGAGAGATAATGGAATAATTGAGTATCAAAAAGAGGCTGTCAGAATTCTAAAGGTTGATAAACTCAAGCAGCTAATAAATAATTAAACACTGATACTCTTATGAGGCTGTTGACATTATAAATATTAATATGATATCATTTAGATATCATATTAATATTTATTTTACATGGAGGTAATTACTATGAAGGAGATAGTGGGCAAGACAAAATCAGGCGGACTAATCTTATTAGGATCATTTCTGGTACTTATACTTAGTGTACTACTATTTGTTTTAGGTGTAAGTACAGGTCCGGAATTTTTAGCTGCAGTTGGAATCATTGTTTTTATAGGTTATATATTTATTTTACCTGGTTTTTTTACTATACAGCCAAATGAAGCTATGGTACTTATTCTTTTTGGTAAGTATGTTGGTACTGTAAAAAATGCCGGCTGGCATTGGGCAAACCCATTCTATACAAAGAAAAAAATCTCCCTTAGATCAAGAAATATTAATGGAGAGAAAATCAAGGTCAATGATGAGATGGGAAATCCTATAGAGATTGCAGCTGTTATAGTGTGGAGAGTTGAAAACACTGCCGAAGCTGTATTTGATGTTGATAATTATGTTGACTATGTCAGTGTTCAGAGTGAGTCGGCTTTAAGACATCTGGCAGGATTGTATCCCTATGACAATACCGAGGACAATCACACCATATCCTTACGAGGCAGTGCCGATGAGGTTTCAGAAGCTTTAAAGGATGAGCTCCAGCAGCGTTTAGGTAAGGCGGGGGTTATTGTTGAGGAAGCCAGACTTTCCCATTTGGCCTATGCACCTGAAATTGCAGCAGCAATGCTGCAGAGACAGCAGGCAGCAGCCATTATTGCTGCTAGACAAAAGATAGTAGAAGGTGCTGTAGGAATGGTTCAAATGGCATTGAACAAGCTCAACGAGAGTAGTATCGTTGAATTAGACGAAGAGAAAAAAGCAGCCATGGTAAGCAATCTACTGGTAGTTCTTTGCGGGGAGAAGAGTACACAGCCGGTTATCAATACCGGAACTCTGCACAATTAAAAAAAGGGCGTTGGTATTATGACAGAAAAGAAATCAATCTTACTAAGGTTAAGTCCCAAGATGTGGGAGGAAATATCCAAATGGGCTGAGGACGAGTTCAGATCTGTAAACGGACAGATTGAATATCTAATCAGTGAAGCTCTTCGTAAACGTAATAAATCATCAAAAGCAATATCTGAGTATAGTGCCTCAGCAGAGGACGACACCTCAGAGAAGTAAGTAAAAAGAGTATCTTAGTATGGTATGCATACTAGATACTCTTTTTTGATTGAAATACAAAATAAAATTTTATCGAGCAGTGTTCTATCTGAGTTTATATTTCTTTAGCTTAATATCAAGCTGTTTAACAAGTTGATCAAGACTTTCTGAAGCCGCCTTCATATCATCAAGTATCTTTAGCTGATTTTCAGTAGTAGCGGCAACTTCCTGACTTGAAGCTGCTGTCTGCTGTGAAACTGAGGATATATTTTCAATGGCGCTTATTACTTCACTCTTATCCTCCTGCATTTTTATAACTGCAGTATTAACATCATTAATCTTTGAGACTATATATTCAATAGCATTAGCGATATCTGTAAAGGAACTGTTTGTCCTATCAACTGCAATATTCTGTTCCTGAGATACCTTTTTCATTATTTCCATTGATGAAATAGCCAATGCAGACTCTTCCTGGATGCTTTGCATCATGTTGTTGATCTCTTCGGTGGATTTTCTGCTTTGATCAGCAAGCATACGAACCTCGTCAGCTACAACTGCAAAGCCTCTTCCTGCTTCACCCGCTCTTGCAGCCTCAATAGCGGCATTTAATGCAAGGAGGTTTGTCTGCTCTGCGATATTTTCAATTGATTCAACAAACAAGCCGATATCCTTTGTAGTGTTTGTCAACTTCTCTACAACAGCAAAAATTTTCTCGGAGGTTTCATAGGTTTCTTTTGATTTGTCTCTTAATGTAGTAACCGCTTTAAGTCCTACAGTATTTAAATCAATAATCTTATTGGTTTCGTTAGTAATACCACTGTAACTCTCATATACAAAATTTATCTGATCCGAAAGCTTATCAACAACCTGAACCCCCAACTGGGCTTCTTCTGCCTGAGAAGATGCACCCTTTGCAATCTCATCAATTGTCTTGGATATTTCTTCTATTGCAATGGTTGCATTGTCAGAAGTAGTTGTTACTTTTCTGGACGCCTGGCTAATGGATAAAGATAGATTAAAGAAGCTTTCAATTAGTGTTCGAATATCACTTACTACAACATTTACCACAGATGCTACGTAGCCAAGTATGCCGTAAGCTTTTGGTTCAATCATATGGGAGAAATCACCTGACTTAAAGCTATCAAGGTCTGAGGAAAATTGCTTAACTGTTTTTTTATACCTTAAACCGGTAAGGATTATAAACGCAATACAGGTTACCATACATGCAAACAGAATATAGAAGAAAATAACAATATTCTTAGCAATAAGTCCACCTACCACGGATAATGTGATGCTCATTAATATACCAATTAAGTACAGATTACTAAACTTGCTTCCGCTTGTCTCTTTGTTTTTCATAATAATCCCTCCGAAAACTAAATTGAAAAGTGTAATTGACTATTGTAAATAAAATTGATTGACGGTAATCAATTATACTCTACTATTCTACAAAAATAAATAAAATCCTTCTTTATTTTCTATTTAGCTGTCTGGAGAAATTTCCACTATAAATAATTACAAAAATTATGCAAAATAAAACTAAAAATTTGTAATCCTTTCAAACTAATACAAATTGACAGGGAATGTATAATTGTATACAATAGTACACATATACATAAATACCAACTTGTCTAAGAAAAAATTTACAATATATTATTTTTTAATTTAATTGGAGGTAGTAGAATGATTGAATTTAACAAAAAGTCCAATACCCTTGAACAGACTCAGTACAGGTACGCGCTACAGGATATTACAGAGCCGAACTTGTATAGAGAGATTTACAACTATGATGATGTTCCAAAATGTGCATTCAATCACAGAAGAGTACCAATGAACCCGGCAGATGAGATATGGATAACAGATACTACTTTCAGGGATGGGCAGCAGTCAAGGGCACCTTATACAGTTGATCAGATTGTTACATTATTTGACTATTTGAATAAGCTGGGTGGACCAAATGGACTTATACGTCAGACAGAATTCTTCTTGTACAGCGATAAGGACAAAGAAGCCGTCTATAAATGTATGGAAAGAGGATATAAATTCCCGGAGATAACCAGTTGGATACGTGCATCCAAGAGCGACTTTGAGCTTGCCAAGCAAATGGGAATGAAGGAAACGGGCTTCCTTGTAAGCTGTTCGGATTATCACATTTTCAATAAGCTTAAAATGACAAGAAAACAGGCGATGGATAGCTACCTGAGTGTAATAAAGGAAGCAATAAATGTAGGCATTAAGCCCCGTTGCCACCTCGAGGATATTACCAGAGCCGATTTTTACGGTTTTGTTGTTCCGTTTGCACTTGAGCTTAGAAAGCTTATGGACGACAGCGGAGTACCAATAAAGATAAGAGCTTGTGACACTATGGGCTACGGTGTTTCCTACCCTGGTGCTGCGCTGCCAAGAAGCGTAGGTGGCATTATATATGGTTTGAGACATCATGCCGGCTTCCCAAGCGAGCTATTAGAGTGGCATGGGCACAATGATTTTTACAAGGCGGTATGCAATTCAGCTACTGCGTGGCTATATGGATGTTCCTCAGTAAACTGTTCACTCCTTGGTATAGGTGAACGTACAGGTAATACTCCTCTTGAAGCAATGGTATTTGAGTATGCATCTCTAAGAGGTAGTACGGATGGAATGGACACTACCGTTATCACAGAAATCGCTGAATACTATGAGAAGGAATTGGATTATGAGATACCTCCAAGAACTCCCTTTGTCGGCAGAAACTTTAATGTGACTCAGGCAGGAATACATGCTGACGGTTTACTTAAGGATGAAGAAATATATAACATATTTAATACTGCAAAGCTTTTAAACAGACCCATAGGAGTAGCAATCACTCAAACCTCAGGGTTAGCTGGGATTGCTCTATGGATTAATAATTACTTTAAGCTCTCAGGCAATGCCTTGGTAGATAAAAAGGATGACAGGGTGGCAATAATCAAGGAATGGATAGATGCTCAGTACCAGGCTGGGAGAAATACATCAATCAGTGATAAGGAAATGTATAAGGCCATAAAGGAGCTTGCACCAACACTGATACCTTAATTAACCTGATACGCTTATTAAGCATATTAATATAACTTCTAATTACATAATCTTATGTAATTAATTGTGTATTTTTAACATGATTAGGTGGAAAAGGTATAGCATTTATACATAAAAATAGGTATTATTATATGGGCATATTTCAATTTAACGCAAAAGTATAGCCTGTCAAAATGATACCAAAAAGTATAAATATACATTATAGGAGGTCTTATAAAAATGGGTTTGAATTTAGCGCAAAAAATAATAAAGAACCACCTTGTGAGCGGTGAAATGGTTACCGGAAGTGAAATATCCATCAGAATTGACCAGACGCTTACACAGGATTCAACCGGTACCATGGCTTACCTTCAATTTGAAGCCATAGGAATTCCCAGAGTGAAAACCAAAAAATCCGTCGCATATATTGATCATAATACTCTTCAAGCAGGATTTGAAAATGCTGATGATCACAAGTACATTCAGACAGTAGCTTCTAAGCATGGAGTTTATTTCTCAAAGCCAGGTAACGGTATCTGCCACCAGGTTCAA
>JAEZIV010000140.1 GCA_023436515.1 Bacillota bacterium | reverse complement strand
CGCCGCCGCGCGGGCGCTCCCACCTCTTGGTTGGTCCTTTGCTCCTCCATATCCAATTCTTCTGGAACTATTAACCTTTCCTGAGTGCATAGAGCTTCCTTCCGGATTTGCTTGAGGCTGCCGACGTTTACCGTAATCTTCTTTCGTGTATAGAAGGAGTAGAAATCTGCAACACTCTGCTTAATAAGCTTTGGAAGTGAAATTTCCAAGGAGGTAAGCCTTTTTTTGAGCTCCCTGTCCCGCAAATAAGTGTTGGTTGATAGCTTATGTCTATAGCCTGTGATTTCTCTTAAATTGCCTTCCATCTCCTTCATTATATAACTTATCAGCTGCTTGCCGCTATCAGTAAGAATGACCGACTTATATATCCAGAGATTACTTTCCTGGCACTGGTAGATCTCACGGTCAGAAATAGAGACCTGTCGACCCCTCTGCTCCAAGGCCGGATAAAACAATGCCCGGTCAAAGGGCGTCCAGGTAGAGGTCCCCTCAATGGGATAGAAGACTAAATCCTCAAAGGTTACTTCTTTATTATTGCATAGCACCCGTAAACGGTTGAGAAGGAAGTAAAAACACTTGCTAAACATGTCCCGTGTCTTTTCATTATAAAAAGCCGACTTTGTAAGCTTATACTTAGAAATGCCCTCGAACAGATCAAAGCTGTCCTCCTGACCGCATTTGTAGCCAAACACAGTGGGGTAGAACCTCTGAAGCTTGTTATGAGTGGCGAACTCTTCAAAGGTTTGTGTCAACGGGTAATATACATGATAATCCTTAATCCATTGTAGAAGGTATTTGTCTATAACAGAATCATAAACCCGGAAATCCTGCCAGAAGGCCATTAATTTATCTAACCCATCCTGAGGGTCAGTTACACCAATATTATTCAAAAGCTCGTATATGTATAGGAAGGCATATGAAACCGAGGTATAGGCAACGTTGCCCTGCCTGACCTGAGTCCGCCATGTAAAATAGGTTCTGAGCTGCTCATAGCCCATTTGTTGATAATAAGGAAAATATGAAGAAAAGGGCTCATGTTCATCGTAGTCGTCCTCAAAACTCTCCATAAACTTTGCCTGAAGATAGAATACCCTTGAGTTGTCCGGTTGATAGGCAAGATTCTCTCTAGCGATTTGGCGCATAGAGTAAAATGTTGCTCGTTTGTTATCAGTGCAAAGGGTTACATTCTCGGAGGGCAAATCGGTATTTATATCAAAGTTCGGGGTGGATGGCAGTAACTCAATTTCTGCAAACTGCTCCTCTGCCACGCTGTTCACATTTTGTGTAAAATCTCGAGAGGTATATATTAATTGAGCTTTAGTTAGGTCTTCACGTTTTGGTATGGTATATGATACATAATTTTTTCTATCCATTTTGCAAAACTCCCTTTAGGAGATAATAACAGTTTTTGAAATATAGCACACTGAAATATACAACAACACACTGTACAAGAAAAATTGTATCTATTTAAAACTAAAAACGCAAGCTGATTTTGGACATAAAAAAAACGACTGTTATCCAATCGCAATGGTTTTTTACAGTAGCAAAGCTAAGCTCTTTGACAACTCACAATTTATATATATTATCTTAGCTTACAAATGTCAAAGTGTCAAGCAAATAATAGAAATTTTGTAAATATCTAATGCAGGATGTTTTTTTATTGTGAGATTCCGGCAGTCAACAGGATTTTGGTTTTTCTGCTGTTTTATATTCTTGCTTTTATGATATATAATATGTTCTCTGATAACATGAGATTGGAGGGTTAAAATGATAAAGGTTCACGAGCTGAGCAAGACCTTCAGGATTTCCAAGCGAGCACCGGGATTCATGTCTGCAGTTAAGGCATTAGTGCGGCGTGAGTATACTGAGGTGGAGGCATTAAAAAGCATATCCTTTGATATTGAAAGAGGGGAGATAGTTGGGTACATAGGACCTAACGGAGCCGGTAAATCAACAACAATCAAAATAATGAGCGGTATACTTGTTCCTGACTCCGGTATCTGTGAGATATCAGGGAGGACTCCCTGGAGAGACAGGATTAAGCATGTCAAGGGGATTGGTGTGGTATTTGGACAAAGATCCCAACTGCTTTGGGACATACCAGTTATGGACTCCTTTGAGCTGATAAAGGATATATACAAAGTACCAGTAAAAGAGTTTAAACAGAATCTCGACAGGCTTGTAGAAACTCTCAACCTGAAGCAGGTGCTCGTGACTCCTGTAAGGCAGCTCAGTCTGGGACAGCGCATGCGTTGTGAAATTACAGCATCACTTTTGCATAGTCCGGAGCTTCTATTTTTAGATGAGCCAACCATTGGTCTGGATGCTGTTTCAAAGGTGGCAGTAAGAGAGTTTATTAAGGACATTAACCGTGAAAAGGGTGTTACTGTAATCCTTACCACCCATGACATGGGGGATATTGACGCACTGACCGACAGGGTAATGCTTATCGGAAAAGGACAGCTTCTTTATAATGGCAGCTTTAATAGTCTTAAGAGCAAATATAATACATACAACGTATTGAACGTGGAATACAATGGAGAGCATTTTACTCCAGAAGAAGGTGATGGCTTTGAGCTTGTAGCAAATTTTAAGGGTAAATTTTCAGTCAAGCTCGATACTGGCAGGAGGACCGTAGCAGGCACGATAAAGGAATTCTCGGAGATACTTGATATTAGGGATATTTCCATAGAACCACGTCCCGTCGAGGAAATAATTGTAGACTTATACGAGGAGTATGAAATATGAGGGCATATATTTCAGTTATAAGAGTGAGATTCTTAAACGGCTTGCAGTACAGAGCTGCAGCCTTGGCCGGGCTTTCCACACAATTTTTCTGGGGAATAATGTTG
Source organism: Bacillota bacterium (assembly GCA_023436515.1). Lineage (GTDB taxonomy): Bacteria > Bacillota > Clostridia > Acetivibrionales > DSM-1351 > Ruminiclostridium. Next base: position 12,746 of record JAEZIV010000140.1, on the reverse strand, counting down.
GTTTTTCTTTTTCAGGCTCTCTACTCCGGAGGAAGTAATCAACAAGCCATGAGCTTTCAGCAACTGGTAACGTACATTTGGCTTCAACAGGCTTTTTTAGCCCTTCTAATGCTATACAACTGGGATTATGAGTTATTCGAAATGATTACTACGGGAAACATTTCATATGAGCTTTGCAGACCAGTCAGCCTGTATGGAATGTGGTATACAAAGCTGTTATCCATCCGGTTGTCAAGTGCAGCCCTAAGATTTTCACCAATTATTCTAATTGCCTTCTTGTTGCCACAGCCGTATAAATTGGGCTTACCTGCTAGTCCGACAGCCTTTTTACTGTTTTTGGTGACCATGACATTAGGTTTTATTCTATTGGTGGCAATTTCAATGTTAATATACATATCGGTATTTGTGACCATGTCTCCTGTAGGGTCAATCGCTCTTATCGGAATAATCGGTGAATTCTTCTCCGGGATGACTATTCCTATACCCTTTATGCCCTTGTGGCTGCAAAAGGTCTGTTATATTTTGCCCTTCAGATGGACGGCAGATTTGCCCTTGAGAATATACTCCGGAAATATTAACACGGGGGAGGCTTTCATAAGTATTGCTGTGCAGCTTGTATGGATATTCCTTCTGACAACCTTGGGAAGTTTTCTATTGAAAAGAATACTAAATAGAATTGTGATTCAGGGAGGGTAGGTATGAGACTCTATCTTAGGTATGTAGCTTTATTGCTTAAATCTCAGCTTCAGTATAAATTATCCTTTGCCATGACGATTTTTACTCAATTCCTGACACCGTTTACAGCGTTTGCAGGAGTATACCTCTTACTTAAGCGGTTTGGAAGTATAAAGGGCTGGAATGCTTATGAAATATTTTTATGTTTTGCAGTGATAGGTGCCAGCTTTGCCATATCCACCTGCTTTGCAAGAGGCTTTGATTCCTTTGACGGACTGATAAGGAATGCGGGTTTTGACAGAATATTGGTTAGGCCGAGAAGTACTGTTTTACAGGTGTTGGGCTCTGGCTTTGACATCAAGCGAGTAGGTCATCTGCTTCAGTCTGTTGTAGTATTGATTTTTGCTGTTTCTGGAGTAGACATAGAATGGAATTTACCTAAGGCCATAATTCTAATGAACATGATCATCGGCGGCACCTGTATCTTCTCAGGAGTTTATATGCTTCAGGCAGTAATGGCTATCTGGACAATACAAGGTCTTGAAGCAGCAAATATATTAACCCACGGAGTAAGGGAATATGCTGCTTATCCCCTTGATATATACCCCAAGTGGCTGCTTCGCTTTCTAACCTTCATAATACCCTTTGGCTGTGTAAACTATCTACCCCTGCGTGCTTTGACAGGGCGTATAGCTGGAGATACATTACCCTACCTACTGATACCTCTGGTAGGCATAGTATTTATTATACCCTGCCTATTTTTGTGGAAATACGGTGTTAAGCACTACAAATCGGCAGGTTCATAACAAGAGGGGAAACATCACCACCTAGAACAATAAAAAAGGGATAAATACTCAAATAGTATTCATCCCTTTTTTGTACACCCTGCATGGGAGCTTGTATTATCCTACGTTCTCTACATACCTCTTTATCTTCTTGGTAGTAGTCTTTGCAAATTCCTCTTCACGAATAGTGAAGTCTCTTATACGCTTATACATAGGCATTTGCTTGTTGATTTCCTTTATCTCTGCATGAATAAGCTTATGAACTTCCTCTTTTGAAATTATGTTAATTCCCAGGCGTTCCTTTATTTCATCTGTATCTACTACTATTTGAGCATTTACCTCAGTTTCGCCTGTATCCTCATAAAAGCGGCCCCAAACAAGACTTTCCTTAACATAGGGACACTTTAAAAGATATGCTTCAACCTCTTCTGGGAATATATTTTTACCGTTTTTGGTTACTATGACATTTTTCTTTCTTCCGGTGATATAAATATAACCTTCTTCATCAATATATCCAAGGTCTCCCGTATATAGCTTGCCGTTTCTTAAGACCTTTGCTGTTGCTTCAGGATTTTCATAGTAACCCAGCATTACATTGTCACCGGTTACTACAAATTCACCTATACCATCATCACCAATATTTTCAACCTCTATGTTTACTCCCGCAAGAGCCTTTCCGGCTGAATCATGTCTGTAACCCCGATCATTATTCACAGATACTATAGGAGAGCACTCTGTCAACCCATAGCCCTGAACAATTCTAATACCCATGGAACATAAATCGTTTGAAGCATCAGGATTGATAGCAGCAGCACCGGAGATTACCAGCCTTACTCTACCTCCAAAAATATTGTGGACCTGCTTAAATATTTTTTTACGAATATCAATTTTAAGTATATTATATAGGAAGCTGCTGACTTCTAAAGCAACATTGAACTTTATTTTGCCCAATATACTTTTTGAGGCCTGCTTTACTATCTTTTTATGCATACTTTCGAGAATAAGGGGTACAAGCATTAAAATTGTAGGTTTTGTTTCCTGAAGATTCTGAACAATATACTTCAGTCCTTCGTTAAAGGAGAAGCAGCAGCCATTGTACATCATTACTAGAAAATTTGCAGTACATTCATAGGTGTGATGCAGCGGCAATATTGAAAGAGAACTGTCTGTCTCATCGAGATATAACATAGAACATACAGCTCTTACATCGGCAATAATATTCTTGCTTGAAAGCATAACACCCTTTGCCAGATCAGTAGTTCCTGAAGTAAAAATAAGAGAAACCATTTCATTCTCATCAATCTCTGCATCAATATAACTTCTGTTGCCATTTTCTAATAAAGTCTTCCCTTTTTCAATGAGGCCTTGCATTGACAAAAAGTTATTCTCGTCGTCTGATACAAGATCCATATCAATAAAATAATTAATGCCGGAATCCTTTGAGAGCTTAACCATGTCTTTTCTATGCTTTTCGGAAAAGAAAATGGCATTGACTCCTGACCTGCTGATGAGATTTTCAATCTCGTGGAAGGGGAGCTCTCTGTCAAGAGGGACAACCACCCCAACTCCACCTGTTATTGTCAGATATGCAGTACACCACTCAGCTCTGTTCTGTGACAGAATTGCTATTTTTTTGCCTTTAAGTCCCATGTCAATTAAGGCGGTACCTAATGCATCAATTTCATGCTTTAGTTCTGAATAGGTTTTACCGAAATATTCACCATTTTTCCCTTTGATTAAAAATGCATTTCTTGATCCAAAAAGTTGAGAACTTTGAACCATCATATCTTTGAGATCCTTGATTTTCCTCGTCTGGTAAATCGGTTCGACTCTCATAGATTACACCCCTTTAATTAGAAATAAATGCCTTGATTATAACCCTGACTTAATACGAACCATTTTAAAGCATATTTTAATATTTTTTGTGTTTAGATCAATAATGGTTCATTATGTATTTACATTTGAACATATACTATAATATAAGTATATTTGAATTAAAGCAATATATGAAGCCAATAAAATTTATAAGCTCACCATTTTTGCCGTTCTCTGATCCTGTAAATCCTTCTTCTGGATATTTTTCTAAGAATCTTTCTCATAATAAGGAAGCATATAATTATTGTAAGGGCTATGGTGGTATACTTGAATATAGGTGAATCAACTACCTTACCTATAAAAATCTTGGCCTTTGCCTCAAAGCTTTGATCAATTGTTCTCGACGATACAATATTAACCTTTCCAAGTGTAATTCCATCCATAGTGTAAACTATATTTCCCATTATAGTGCCTTTTGTTATGGGAGCTTTCAGATCCTCATTAATGGTAACCTTTTCACTGAGCTTCCATTCAGTCCTGTTGTTTGGAAGAATAGCTTCCACCTTGCCGTTTGTAACCAGATCAAGCTGTCCGTCATCGGAGGCATCCTGTACTACGACCTTTCTGATTATTTCATTTCTGTCAATTATCATCTGGCTGGAAAAGTTCTCATAGCCTGCCCTCAAAAGGGCTTCGGTAAAATCAAACACCGTCCTGCCGGGCTTGTTGTTCACTCCCATTACTACTGAAATAAGCTCAAGACCATCCTTATTAACAGCTGATGCGATAAAATTTGAACCTGCGCGGACTGTAGAGCCGGTCTTTAATCCTGTTATGGTAAATTGATTTCTATCATCTCCGGTGTCTGGTCCGTAATTATACGACTTTCCAATCATTTTATTAGTGTTATTAAGTATATTCCATTTCTCGTGTTTATTGGTCGGAGCAAGCATGTCAAGCTGCTTCTGGCCGACAATTTCCATGAAAACAGGGTATTTAAGACATTCTCTTGCTATGAGTGCAAGATCCCTTGCAGTGGAAAAATGATTTGCGTCTTTTTCATATTCATCTATACCGCAGGGGTTTGTGAAGGTGGTATTTTTTGCTCCGGCTGCAGCAGACGCTCTGTTCATTTCTTCAATAAACTCTTCTCTGGTGGAGAAGAGATTTTCTGCAATAATATTTGCGGTTTCATTCGCAGAGGAGATAAGCATTGCATGTAGAAGGTCATCAAGGGTCATTTGTTCACCGGGCATAATACCAATATTCATCCCGCCGACACCAATATCGGATACAGCCTCCTTGCTGGCAGTCATAACCTGACTCAGTTCACCTTATTCCAAGGCAACAAGAGCAGTGGCTATTTTAGTTGTACTGGCAGGTCTGAGCCTAATATCAGTATTACTTTCATATAAAACACTTCCTGTTTTTGCATCCATCAATATGTAGGCAGCTGCATCAATATCAAGTACTGTACAAAAGGCAGGTGATATTCGAAATGCAAATATTGCGGCAAGTATAAATGTTATTAGCGCTTTTTTCATATTTCCTCCTTAGTATAATGCATCTTTTATAAGTATAATCGAAAATCCGAAAATATGAAACCTTTCATTAATAATTGATAAATATATGGATTTATACCAAAAAATGTATTATAATAGCATTGTTAGTTTCAATTTTTATTTTTTGGTTCAGATTAACATATCATTTTATTTCATTTCAAGACTTTTCAATATAAATAGAGCCTGTATTAGATTAATATGCAGAAAATCTACATTTTGTGCAAAGAGCTTATCTATTTCCACATAAAGAAATCAATATGTTAATTCCATTTCAACACTTACCTGTATAAAACACCATATTACGATAAACTCAAAGGAGGTTTTATGGAGATATCTATTTTTGGCAAGCAATACTATTTAAACAAGGCTCTGATACTTGTGGCTACTGTAATTCTTATTATAATAGCCGGCATCTTAGGATATTTTTTGCGGCAGGTCTATCAACCCCTAAGTGAGCCTGTTATAGAGAAAGCAGAATTACTCGGCAGACAGACGGATGGCGGTCAGGTGGAGGAAAGTCTTCTGCTCCAAGAACCGATAGAAGAAATTAAAGTATATGTGGTGGGCTGTGTAAGAAAACCGGGAGTTGTAACACTGAATAAGGGGAGTATTATAGATGATGCAATTCGAGCAGCAGGAGGAGCATCGGAAAAGGCTGATCTGGAAAATATTAATCTTGCATATCCTCTCAATGACAATACTATGTTGAGAATAAGGGCAAGGGAGGTTGGACAGACGGAAATCCTTCCAGCTACACCGGCAAATAACGGTGAGGGAAAAGCAGCAGGAACAAAGAGTCAGGCAACAAGCTCTATTAAACAGTCAGCTTCAAAGGATAAGGCTACAGCAACCTCAGTCCAGAGTGAGATGAATAGCGGAGTTGAAATTATAAAAGACAGTCTAGGTGCAGTTTCAATAGATAACAAAAAATCAGAAAAAGAGGATAGTGACACCCTTGTAAACATTAATACCGCAAGTCAGTCCCAGTTGGAGAGCTTACCAAATGTAGGGCCAGCTACGGCAAAGGCTATTATTGAATACAGAGAAAAAAATGGTGGCTTTAAAAAAATAACAGACATAATGAAAATAACCGGAATCAAGCAAAAAACCTTTGATAAGCTTAAGGATCTAATTTGCATATAGTCTGATAAGGTAAGCTTGAAATGAATAACTGACATAATCACTTTGCTCTACAGATTTTTAAGTATAATTGCAAAACAAAACCGGCTTGTGAGCCGGTTTTGAAATAATTTAAAGGAGGAAAATATAATTTATTTTCAAGTTTATTATACATTTATCCGAGGTACATTCAAATGGTATTTATAAACGATTTTTCTATTTGATAAAAACAAAATAGTATACAACATAAACAATTATCCGGAGAACGATGGAAATATAAAGATTATGAACAGTATATATGTTACAAACAAAGAAAATACAGGGATTAAGAAACCATATAGAATAATATGCCAAAGCTTTTTCCTTCTGTATTTTTTATATCTATTAGATCTGGTGCTTCTCAAAATATGCCTCCGCTAAATGTTTCTTAATACAAGTGTAGTATATCCAAATGGGCTTAGGAATAAACAGCAAATATCGAAGTTGGCATGGGCACATTTCGTTGCAGCTCCTTTGGCTCTGTGCTATAATTTTCTCATATTTTAACAATAGCGTTACTAAAATACGAGGTGTTTGCTTTTTGTCCTATAAGGGCTAACATGTCAAGTTTATATGATCGGAGATTCTATGAAATATTTGAGATTTTATGCAAAAGGTGAGGAAAGGTACGGAATATTAGACCAAAACGAGATAATCGAGCTGGAGGGTAGTATTTTTGATAATCCGATTACCACCGACAGGAGATACGCTTTAGAGGAGGTCAGGCTGCTGGCTCCCTGCAAGCCGGGTAAGGTTGTTGCTGTAGGGCTTAATTATGTCGATCATATCAGGGAGTTTTCCGGAAGGGATATACCGGAGAATCCGGTTATATTTATAAAGCTGCCTCATACAGTTATCGGACCCGGGGATGCTATTAAAATTCCAAAGGCGTCCAATAGAGTAGATTATGAGGCTGAGTTTGCTGTAGTCATAAAAAAGTATTGTAAGGACATTGAGCCTGACATGGCAGCTGACTACATTTTAGGAGCCACTTGCTTGAATGATGTTACTGCCAGAGATATTCAGAAGGCTGATGGACAGTGGATAAGAGGCAAGAATTATGAAACCTTTTGCCCAATAGGACCTTATATAGTTACAGAGCTTGACTATTCCAAATTGGATGTAAAACTGATATTAAACGGTGAGGTTAAGCAGCACGGAGATACCTCCATGCACATTTTTAAGACCTATGATCTTATTAGCTTCATCTCAAAGGTGATACCACTTGAGCCTGGAGATGTTGTTACAACAGGAACCCCCGAGGGAGTTGGACCAATGAAGCCGGGTGATATTGTTGAGGTTGAAATTGAGGGTATAGGAAAGCTGACTAATATTGTTACTTCTTAAAATCAGTAGTTAATCTAGGCATAAGACATAAAAAAACATAATTATCGTTAACAGAAAACTCTTGTCTCATTTGGCAAGAGTTTTTTTTGAAAATTATTCATAAAGTTACAGGAAAAATTGTACTTTGATAGATTATAATGTATAATGATTGAATATAAAATTGAATTATTTAGAAAAACATAATAATATTTCATTTACTAATCATCTTTGGAATACATACACTAAGAATTTTACTTGCTAAATGTGGGGAGAAATAAAAATGTTCAAAAACAAGGGGTTTTTAGTTTGTTGTCTGTTAGTTGTTATGTCCATTTTTGGAGTATTAGGGTTTGCCATTTATAAGGACTCCCAAAATCAGCTTACCTTTAAGTCTGATGGGTACATTCTTACTGCTCCTAAGCTGCCGGGTTCTGATGAAGTAAATAATCAGATCTACTTTGAAAAGGGTGCAAAGTACAAGTTAAAGTACCCTAATAAAGTAGTGTTTAAGGATCAGGAGAACAAAGAGATTGCATTAGATGCTGATTCCTTTGTGCATTATAATGATGGGTCAATTGGTTCTTTATCTGACAGTGTTATGGTTGACCTGAATGAAGTAGAAACTTCAACGGTGAATTATTATGGTCTTTCCAACCAATCGGTTGTCGAGAACGAGGGAACGCAATTCATGCTTGATAATCTGGGGGAACCTATTGATTTTAAGGATTTCCTTTGGAAAGTAAGTGATACAAAATATCTGCTTGCCTCAAATTCTATCAAAATAACCTTTTCTAACAATAATGTCAAAGATTTTAAGAATTTCGTTGAATTAAATTATTACGATACCGGAATAATCAGAATTGTGACACAGGAAGGTACCTGGCAGACGGTATCAATGAATAGCTACGCGGAACTTGATAATGGTATTGTTATTAATCTTGCAAACAGAACCATTGTGAAGAATGGCAGAGTGAAAATGTCTCTTGAACAGATGCTTGTCAATTCTGAGGATAATATACAGATAATCCCCGAAGATCAGAAAAAGCTCCTTGCCGAAGTGCCAAAGTTTGATATAAAGACAATTGATGGTGTAAACGGTATCGACGGTGAGGTAGGAGTGAATGGAAAAGAGGGCGAGAAAGGAAAGGATGGGCTTGAAGGTGTAAAGGGTGAGGAAGGTAAGAAGGGTGAAGATGGAGAAGCAGGAACCGAAGGTACACCCGGCGAACCCGGTAAGCCTGGAGAAACAGGCACTACAGGTATAAACGGAGTCAATGGTACAAACGGAGCTTCAGGATCAAATGGCTCTTCCGGTGCCAATGGAGCCTCTGGCAGTAACGGCAGAACCGGTGATCAGGTTGACCTTGAAAACGGAGGTGGTGGTTCGGAGTCCACCAAAAATATAGCTTTACCTGAATTCACCATAAGCAACCTTGAAGTCAAGTCAAACACTGTTAGCTGCCGCTTCACATATACAGACACCGAACATAGACTTGACCCACTGAAAAACTTTGTTATTCAGATAATTGAAAATAATTCAGGGAAGCAGATATACAGAAATGATGACAATGATTCTTCTGTTAACACCTTTGATTTCAGCTTCAACGGACTATTGCCAAATACCGAATACAGGATTGTGCTTACTGCAGACTACATAGTTGATAATGCCAGCTATTCCAGAGTATTTGTGAATAAATATTTTAATACGGATTCCCTTGGGATTAGTGTAAAAAAGGAATTTGCTACTCAAGATTCCTTAAAATTCAAGGTCTCAGTTAAAGATTATTCAAATGTGGCAAGTCTAAACCTACAGTTAGTGGATAAGGCGACAGAGGTTATTATAGAAACTTCAGCCGATATAGATGTGACTGCTACACCGGGTACAACTTTTGAAGTCCCCGTGGAGTTTAAGAACCTTAGCTCAAACACAAGGTTCACAGTAAAAGTAGTAAATATCAAGTTGGATTTTGATCCATATCTTGTTGTGCCATCAAACAGTCTTGATGGAGAGTTCTGGACACTAAAAAAGAGCCCTGAGATGGGAAAGCCTGTTGTTGTTATGAATAAGCGCAACAAGAGCTTTGAGATTCAGTTGGAGAATGTTAAGGACGTAGATAAGGCCGTAATTCGCTATCGCTATGATATTTACGAGATAAGAGTTGTTAACTCGATAGAGTCTTTAACTCATGTAAAGAAGCTTTATTCCTCAACGAAGGATCCGGTTGTACTGAATGTTGATGAAATAGCAGTAAGGACTGGGCAGCTATATAGAGCCAGAGTAGTTGCTGAATGCTTCGACAATGAAAAGAATGTTGAATTTGCTAGTGCGGACTCTGATGTTTTCAGTATTACCGGAAGCAATTACCCCCTTGTGCTGTTTGAGAAGAATGAAACCCAGACTCATCATGATAAAATTGTCGGGAATATCCGTATAAATACCAACGGAGCAATCTTGCAGGTTGATGGACAGAATCCCTTGGTAATACAGTATAAGAACTCCAGAGGGGATGTTACGACAAATCCGATATATAACGTATCTGATTACAAGGAGACAAGTAATAATTCCGTTACCTACAACATACCCTTTACTGTCTCAAATCTTCTGGCAAACGACAACCATATCATAAGCGTCTATGGAAGTCTTGACTTGAATGATGGTGCCGGCTTTATTAAGAATAGCCTAATTGGAAACGTGGTTGTAAGAACTACCTCTCCCGCAGGTTTTTCAGCTAACCTAACGGAAGAAAGGAATACTTCCAACCCAATCGCTTTCAGACTAAACCTCCTTGACGGATCTCCGGAGGTTTCCAGCGAGTATGAAGCCAGCACTATGGAACATATAGAGATAAACATTTACAATGGTGATGATAAGGCTGTAAAAGCCACCAGACCTGTTGCTACCTATACCTTGTCAGGTACAGAGGGTGAGAATTACAACAGTACCCTTAAGTCTGACTTGTACGGGACAGGTAAAAGTGTGCTGCTTACAAATGATACACTCGGAATAAATCCTGCTATAATCTCAGGAACCCAATATACCGTTGAGGTTGTTACTGTAAGAGATTATACAACCTACGGAAATGAATTTACCGTAACGAATAACATAAAAACCTTCAACAAACAGGTAACACTGCCTGATTTGGATAATATCGATATAAATGATGGCTTGACAATAACACCTATTACCGTTGCCAATATTACGCAGTATGTAAATGATCCTGCTAAGCTGGCTGCATATGAAAAGTTTGATGCGGGTATTATTTTAGGTTATGAGGTCAGAGCAGCCTATTTCGACAACAGTGCAAACCTGGCTAAGAGCTTCAGATATTATGTCTATGAGGCTGCCAGCTACACAACCAGGCCAACGGCTCAAGAGTTTTACAATCTGGGAATTGAAAAAACCTATGTTGATTGCCCAGTAAATACCGAGTTAGGTGCTGTTCCCAGTGCAGTATTTCTCTTTGGAGAAGGAGCAGCTCAAAATATGACAAGGGGCTCAAGATATATTTTCACTTACAGGGCTACGCTGACTCAAAGCGGAACTCAGGGAGAGGAAGTCTACTTTCCTGATGGCATTAAATCGAATGTTGTTATTCGCTCCCGTACACTGGATGCGCCATATCAGGCTCCTAGATTTTACTTCTATCCCTGGACCTCAAATACTGACAGCGCGACCTGGAGATACTATATTGAAGCACCTGACACAAATGCTGTGGTTGGAAATTTCAGTGTTGCAGGGACTGGTACCTTTTCTCTTGAGTCTTCGGCAGTAAGCTTAAACCAGTCTGACAGAAGCTTAAGAGTTATCTCCCTTAACAGAGGTGAAAGCTATGAAGTGCGGCTAACTACCAGAAGCTATAGTATCGCTTCTTATGGAAGTCCTGTAGTAAACACCTTGGTTAGTCAGTACTTTGAGGATACACTGTTTCTCGACACAGCAACTACCTCCCTGTACTATCAAATGGTAGATATGCCGTCGGATAACAGGTATATGATCACTATAGGGGATACCTTTAGCGAAACCTACAGTATAAAAAGGCTTGTAGCGTTAAAAGTCAAAGTATTTTTTGATAGAGTTTCAGTGACCCCTAAAAAGGAGATAACAATTCCATTTTACAGTATAAGCGGATCAGTTGGGGATGCATACCTGCCCTATGTTGAATTGGAATCCCTTTATAGTTCATTGCCTGCCGATAAGCAACTGTACTTTACTATAACAGGCATATATGATAATGGAGTATCAGGCTTTGAAGGCATTACAAATAATTCTCGCGTTGCACTGCAGACTATAAAGGGTACTTCTCCCGGGAATTATATCAATATAAATTATTCAGGCACAGGGATAACAGAGGATACATCAGGATATGGTAAGGGCTCCTATTTCAGAATAACCAGTGCAAATATTCAACCTACCGGCAGCTATTTTGGCTATCAGGGTATGCTCTTGACTTCGTTCTCAAACACACTGAACTTTTCAGCCTCACAAAACGGAGCTAGATTGAACAGCCTGAATTTGAGTCCAGTTACTACTATAAAAAGAATTGATGAGGTTCTGTTGAACAGACAGGGACAGACTGGCACAAATGCTGCCTACGCTCAGTTCTCATACCCCTCTATGACTCCGACTGTTAATCTGAACAACGGAGCAGCGTATACAATTGATACAACTGTTAACTCAGCAACTGTCAGATGGGTATTACAGGGGCATACAGAAAAAATAAATAATAGCCAGATTACTGACCTTTTCATGTATTTTGACCTGTATGAGATTGATGGGCAGTTCCAGAAATTCATTAAAACAGTGAAGACTCCTATAACTGCAGGCGGCGCTAGCTACTCTACAGATATAAACGATTTAACTCCCAATACCAAATATGGAGTCAAGCTATACCTTTATTATGCCGATCAGCCCAATGTTAAGGTGTATCCTATAAATGCCTATAATCCGACAGCATTGCCAACGTCAAATAACATTTATACTTTTACAACCAGTGAAAGGGTAGTAATTACACCAAATGTTCCTGCGATTACTTATATTGCAAATAACTATATAGATAAGTATTTGCGCATGAGTTACAAGCTAAATATGACACTTGGGTTTGACATTAACTACTCAATATGCAAAAAGGTAGGAGAGAATACTTATACAGAACTGCTGAACAGTACAACACTTGCCAGCAGGGGTATAATTGCAACCCCTACAATTTATACCGAGAATATGAATGATCAAAGAATAATTATTTCTCCGGGTAAGCTGTACTGGCAGGAAAACGGTCAGAAGGTATATTTTGATTTTAATAATGAAAATTACTATATCTGCCTAAAGCCTGTATCAAAAACAGACTCCTCAAAGTTGTTGGGTGATCCGGAGTATATAGAGCTGAAGGTTCCTGCATTAAGCACTCCCTTCTACAACGTTAGATCA
>JAEZIV010000131.1 GCA_023436515.1 Bacillota bacterium | reverse complement strand
TTATCATAATCTGTTACAAGCTCGCAGTTAGCATTTTTTAGTGCAAAGTTCAATACTGTTAAAGCATCTGAGATGACATCGGCAACATTAAATACTTGAGAATTCAAAGTATTCATATTTACTGTCTGGGCCTTAATTCCGTTAATAAAACAAGCACTTTTTTCAGCGGCCTGCTCGGCAATTTTTAAAAACTTCATCATATTTTGGGCAATTAATTTATGGTCATCAGGAAGGACCTGGTCATTTTCTATCGATTGATTATATTCATAAACAAGTTCATCAAGTTCTTTTAGAGAACAACGCAACGTAGCTAAAGGTGCGTTCATTTCATGAGCTATACCAGCTGTAAGGCGCCCAAGAGATGCCATTTTTTCTGAAACAAGTAGCTTTTGTTGATTTTCCTTCAGGGAAGAGTATGCAGACTCAAGCTTGTTATTGATTTCTTTGAGTTCTAATGCTTTATTCTCCATATCTTCTATGATCATTACACCATTAATTGCAGTACTCATAATTTCACTCAATTGTACATATTCCGACGAATCCTTAAGAGTATCTTCGAATAACACAAATCCTATTTGTCTATTTTGAAAATACAAGGACTTTAAAATCAGACTAAAACGTTTTTTATATGAAATTATTTCATCAGGAAGAAGTTGTACTGAAGGAAATATTGCGGTATCCGGGTTTATATCCACGCATTTTTCTTCCTTGTATGCCAGTATTAGACGTGCTTTGTCTGTTGAAATGCCTTTATTTTCATAAAACGAAATATAGCAGGATGAAACACCTATTATCTTGAAGCCGGTTATGGTTCTGTTTATAAGATCCTTCATATCAACGGCATTACTGATTATTTGCTTGAACGATATAATGCAAAAATACCTATCGTTTCCTTGCAGTCTTTTATTTAATTCTGAACGTATCTGCATGTCTGCAATAAGATTTGTAGCCTGTCTTAAAATAATCTGTGCCTTTAAATAGCCTGCACTGTTATTTTCGAAAATATGGTCCGTAATATAATATAATAGCAATATAGTGTCTAAAAATGTTTCCATATTATAATTTTGATTATACTTCTTTGTAAGAATCATTTCAAGACGATTTACAAAGACTGGATCCTTATCGCTATTTACCTCCTTAAAAAATTCAGACAGCAAGTCATAGTAGCATGATATTTCTATATGCTCCGGTATATTTAGTATGTTCCTTACGACATTTTCCAATTCAACAGTACTTATATAATGGCTTAGCTCCGAAATTCTATGTATGACAGATTTTTCGCTGAATACATCCTCTTTCATCACTGAATTGGCTTTACACCCACAGGACTGGCGGACAATCAATGTGCACGGCATTACCTCAAGTTCAGGAACCTGAACACCCTTTATTTTCTTAAGTAGAATTTCCATGGCCCGGCTACCTAGTTCAAAGAAAGGGGGATGTACAGTTGTTAAAGAAGGCTTATCCGCATCTCCCTCCACTTCGTCATCAAAGCCTATAATAGGCATAAATGGGAGATTGTACTTTTCCATCAATGAGGTTGCAAACCTTGCATTCATATCATTATAAGCAACAATGGCATCAATATTCGAGGTCCATAAATTCTTAAGTTTCATTATACCTTCTTCATTATTAAAGGATACATCAGTAAGTATAATGCTTTTGTCAATAGGAATTCCATATTCTTTGAGTGTATAAAGATATGCTTTATATCTTAATTCTACACCAGAATGTGATGCTATTCCACGTATAAAAGCAATTCGTCTAAATTTATGCACTTCTATAAGATGAATCATGGCTTCGCGCATTGCATTAAAATCATCCATTATAATACTGGTTATACCTTTAATTTTAGTTTCAAGGCTTATCACTGGAAGATAATTATACCTGCGCACAAAATTTTCTGTATCCTCCGGACTGGAATTCCAGTTGATATTTCCTGTCCAGATAATAAGACCATCCAACCTATTATTGTCTACAAAATCATATATTGTAGTGGCTTCCAATTCACTAGGAGAATTGATCATACCTCCGGAATAAATGATAAGGTTCACATCATTTATTTGAGCAGCACTCCTAAGACCTTCGGTTTGAAGTATCTCCCTGTAACTTACCCTATTGTTTTTTATGACTCCGATAGTTGGGCGTGAGCTTTTTCCATCAAATAAGCTAGCAGTTTTAAAGTTTAAACTCATGTTTTATACCTACCTTAAAACTAAAAAGTTGAAATTCAAAATCTATATAATTATGGTTTAGGTGTTTCAAAGAAATTCATTAGTCAATATATAGCTACAACCCAATAAAATAAGCTTTTTTGAAACACCCATTGACCTGCTATTTTTTTTGCAATCATCTTATTGCTGTTTAAACGGTAAAAATATAAAAAACGAAGTCAATCCTTTTTGGCTCTCTATATTAATACTTCCTTTAAACTCATTTATCAAGTCATGAACTATGCTAAGTCCTAACCCGGTTCCTTCACCAAAGGGTTTAGTTGTATACAGTGGATCAAAAATCCGTGATTTTATTTCTTCAGGTATTCCACATCCCGTATCCTGAAAAGTGAGCTTGGCAAAGCCATATCCATTGTTTTCTATTAGTATTGTTATAGTTCCTCCATCAGGTTTACAGGCATCAATAGAATATATAACAAGATTTGTAGCCACCTGAACAAGCTTATTAGGATCTCCATAAAGATTAATTGAATTATCAAAATTCGTAACAAGCCTGCAATTTCCTTTTCTTATTGCAAATTCCAATATTGATAGGGCTTCTTTGATAATCTGGGCAACATTAAATACCTGTAAATTTGAAGCGCTCGCATTTGTTGTTTGAGAATTAATGGCTTTTATAAAACCGGCGCTCTTTTCTGCAGACTGAGTTGCCAATTTTAAGCATCTCATCATGTCCACTGTTATTAACCTGTGGTCTTCTGGCAGAACACTAGGATTTCCTATTGATTCGTTGTACTCGTGTATAAAATCGCTAAGTTCTTTAAGCGATGTGCGCACAGCAGCAAGTGGTGTGTTCATTTCATGTGCTATTCCCGCTGTAAGACGGCCTAGTGATGCCATCTTTTCTGAAACAAGGAGCTTTTGCTGGTTTTCTTTCAGTAAGCTGTATGCCGATTCAAGCTCACTATTGGTTTTTATTAATTCCTGAGCCCTGATTTTCAATTCATCTACCAAGATAGAGCTGTGTATGGCATTACTGATTATTTCAGTCAGTCGCTCATATTCGGTATAATCCTCTAGAGTATCGGCAAATAATACAAATCCGATGTTCCTTTTCCTAAAATGCAGAGGCTTTAAAACATAATGGAATCGTTCATCAAAGGGCAGTAACT
>JAEZIV010000430.1 GCA_023436515.1 Bacillota bacterium | reverse complement strand
CGTTGCTGATAATATTCATGTTTAAGAAAATCGACTTTGTTTTTTCACCTGTTCTCAGCTTTGCTTATTCAATAATATTCCCATTACTTTTTGGTGGATTGCTGTTTTATATACTCAGACCCCTTGTGAGATTACTTGAAAAGGGTAAAATTCCTCATATATGGGCAATCGTGCTGGCCTTTATAATTGTTCTGTCAGCCGTTATTCTTTTTAGCTCCTACACAGGCTCATTGATTAAAACTCAGTTCACAGAGTTTGCCCAAAACCTACCTGACCTGTACGAAAAGGCCGAAAAAACCGTTAACAACCTTTTAAGCAGTAATCTTTTTTCATACTTTAATCTTGAACAGCTGCAGACTCCTGATTTAGCCGATAAAATATCGGATTTCCTCCAAAGCCTGGGAAAAAACATTGGTAAAGGTACGCTAAACTTCATCGGTGCCGTTACCAATGTTGGGTCAATAATAATAATAATCCCCATAGTCCTGTTCTATTTTCTTAAGGACGGCGGAAAATTCAAGCCGGCTGTGGTGAGGTTTGTTCCCTCCCCTCATAAAAGTAATATTAGAAAAATACTGTCAGATATTGATTACGTACTCTCAAACTATATTGCCGGACAATTGCTGGTTGCCTTCTTCATAGGGCTGTTGATGTATATCGGGTACATGATTATAGGTTTGGATTACCCTCTCATCCTGGCAATCTTCGCAATGATAACCTGTATCATACCCTTCTTTGGGCCTTGGCTGGGCATAATACCTGCCGTACTGCTATCTCTGGCAGTTAACCCCTTTATGGCAGTTAAGATATTTATTGTAATGGTAATTGTACAGCAAATAGACAACAATTTTATTTCTCCCCAGGTAATGAAGAAAAGCATGGATATTCATCCTTTAACCGTTATTTTGCTATTGATGGGTATTATTCCTATATTGGGCTTTGTAGGCCTTATAATCGTAATACCCCTCTACTCGGCAATAAAGATAACAATAAGGAATATTATTGAAATATATTATCCCAGCTACGCTGCTACACTGGAGCTAGATAAGCCCAGTGTTCCGGAAGTGAAAAAGAAAAAATGGACCATTAATTTTAAAAAGAAAAAATAAAAGACAAGGGGTCGTAGTAATAACGACCCCTTTAAATTTCTGTTTATATTAATCTTCTATATTGTCTCCAAAGGATATATTTATCTCAACAACCTCAGATTGGCTGCCAATTCTGACAGTAGGTCCCCATGTTCCATAGCCACTGGAAACAATAAGATTAAAGTTCTCATCCTGCAAATATCCGTAATCCTTTTCAAAAATAATATTTGTCACAATACTTGCAGGGAACAACTGTCCGGCATGGGTATGCCCCGAAAGCTGCAAATCCACTCCTGCCTTTCTGGGTTCCTCAAGCCCTGAGGGCTGATGGTCAAGAACTATTATCGGCAGTGACTTGTCGGCTGACCTAAGAAGCCCATCAAGAGTCGACCTTGAAATGCCTAATCTTGCCCCTGTCTTGTCCTCCCTACCTACAAGATAAAAGCTCCCGTCTACCATAGTTGCTCTATCTCGAAGTACAGTTACTCCATTTTCCTCAATCATTTTACTTATCTCATCAATAGAGTTGGAAAAGTACTCATGGTTTCCCATAATGGCGTAAGCACCATACCTTGCTTTTATTCCCTTTAATTCAGCCAGCATATTTTCCTTTTTGACTGGTTCAATAGCACTATCAAACAAATCCCCTGTGATCACTACCAGGTCAGGCTCGAGACTGTTTATCAGCTCTACTGCATTCTTAAGTCTGTCTCTTCCGATTATATCACCAAGATGAATGTCTGAAATCATTGCCACCTTAAGCTTTTTGAGATTACCGGCCTTCTTATCTATTGCTATGTCATATTTGGTAATCTTGGGTACCATGGCATTGTAGGTTCCTACAGCAAGTAGTATACCAACTCCTGCAATGACTGCAAAGGCTAAAAACCAAGAGTTATTCTTAATAACAGCCGGTATTAGGTTAAGCCTCTTCCCAATAAAGCTAAATATATCAATAATGACTACCAGCCCCAGAAGATAAACAAAGGCCGCAATCCAATAACCTCCAATTGTACTTAGGAGCCTTCCTATAGACTCAGGGAGGAAATTCCTTCCTGCCATACCCACTATATATGCTAACGCACATATGGCATAGACACTCCAATATATCCACCTGCTTAGAGGTATTTGTGCACTTATGCTTCTATATCCCCTGATACCGATATAGTAATTTAAAAGCCCGTATATTAGTAAAAAAATAATTACAAAAACAAATTGCATTATGTAGTAGCCCCTCTTATCCATATTATTAACCTGATTCCATTTATATTATTAACACTATTTGCATGTATAAGTCATCACAGTAAACACCTTTTAAAAATATCACTGTAGTGAAAATATATCATATTCAGGTCATTTAATACAATATATACCCTTTTTTTTTTAAGCAATTGAAAAAAATCTATTAATTTAGCATCTTAGGATTAATTAATTTTAATAGGGCAACATAAATTTATAATATCTTATTATTATCTGGAAAGCTTTTGAATATATTTATACTAGGACGTCCAATTTAGTAAACTTTTTTTGGACAGGTACAGGTATGATTTTACTGCATATGAGAATATATTTCAGGGGGACCTATGAGGATTTTAACAAAGAGACTGCTTATTATAATGATTTTTCTACTGGCGTTTTTTATTACTGCCATTTGCCTTCGAGTTGGTAAGCAAGATAACGTTAGTTACAGTAATGTTATTGGGGCTAAGCTCGTCAATACCGCTAAGGACGAAAACATTGATCTGGCAGCGGAGAGCCTTTCAAGACAGACAATACAAATAATGAACAAGAAAAAATTAAACCTGAATGAAGTATACTTCAGGCCTTCAGCCCTTAAAGCACTTAATAGCAACTTTATGGACTCAGATTCCTTTCGGAAAAACTTTCCTGATGGAAATATACCGAATGAATTAATCTCCACACCGGAAAAATCGGTCATCAACTATTTCAGCGTCCTTCAACAGGCCTCCAACCTAACTGAGGAAAAAAAAGGGGGCTGCGGCACGGTTGGATACGGTCTTGATCCTTTTCCCATAGCCTACTCCTTTCTTTCAGATAATAACAAGCAATCAATGAATTATGAGGAGTTTGTAAAATCCTTTGAAGGTATTGGTCATATCAATCTTATTAAATTGCTTCCTATTAAGGTAGATAAACCTAATATAACAAGCTACTTTATTGAGCTGGAAATACTTGAAGGAAGCAGCGTTGGAGTTACTACCTTTAACTACTACACAGGTGAATTGGAGGTGCTGGGCATAAATGACAGGTATTATATCGATTCACTGACCCTGTCACCGGAGGACTTTTTCTGTGCAGCTTACCATGGGTGGGCGCATAATGCAGAATCCTACGTTGAAACAGTTTACGGTAACTGGTGCGGATTGATTCTGAAGCAATACCCCGCTGATACCGATGATTATAGCAAAAAGATACTGGTCGATGGAGTTGACGATAAAAAATATATGTTTGAGTTTGCTCGACTCACTAACGGAACAGATCTATTAATAAATTCACTCGTTAAGGAAGGCAGGAAATGGCTTCCTGTTGAAATTGATGTTGAGAAATGTCTTGATAAAAACAAGCTAAGATAAAACTGCCGACAGCAACTTGATGTTTGCAGTCGGCAGAATTTGACAGACAATTATAACTTAACTTTTAATACTTTCATATATCTTTCTTGCATATGCCTTTGCATTTGCGATATCATTTGCATCTGGGCTCTTTCTGTTCATAAATATGAAGTACTTACCCTTGCAGGCGAAGCTTTCGTCAACTACATTTATGCCCTTTTCCTTTAATAAAGCCTTAACCTTTACAATAGCTTTGCTATTCGGAAGAGCTGAGCCGTTTGTTCCAAACACCGCAACATTCTTCACCCTGTTTGGATTTAAGGTCCTAATAAATTCCAGCATTTTTTGATCAGGTTTTCCGGCATATTCGCCTGTTCCCAAAAACATAAGCTGTACATTCTCCGGTGGATACGCGGGTGGTATCTGCTCTGATTTAAGTACATCTTCAAGTTCGTCTGCTATTGCATCTGCGATTTTTTTTGTGTTTCCGCCTCTACTGTAATACAAAACCCATGTTTTCATTAAACCTACTCCTTATTTTGAATTTATAACATCTTACATGTTACATGCCCTTTATGAACTTATCAATAGCCTCAGCAGCCTTTTTACCTGCACCCATAGCCAAAATTACAGTTGCTGCTCCTGTTACTGCATCTCCTCCGGCATATACTCCGCTCTTGCTTGTAGCACCGGTTTCTTCCTCAACAATTATTCCACCCCAGGATTGGATGTTAAGACCTGGTGTTGTTGAAGAAATGAGAGGATTTGGGGACTGACCTATGGCAATAATAATGGTTTCCAGATCAATTGTATGCTCTGAGCCCTTTTTCTCTACAGGTCTTCTTCTACCTGATTGATCAGGTTCCCCCAGCTCCATTTGAACACATTCCATCCCTTTAACCCATCCATCCTCAGTGCCAAGTATTAGCTTAGGATTTGTAAGGAGCTTAAACTCAATACCCTCTTCCTTTGCATGATGAACCTCCTCGAGTCTTGCAGGTAACTCTGCTTCAGAACGCCTGTATATTATATATACCTTTTCAGCTCCGAGTCTCTTTGCGCTTCTTGCTGCATCCATCGCAACATTTCCGCCACCCACTACTGCGACATTTTTTCCTACAAATACCGGAGTGTCAGTACTTGGGAATTTGTATGCACTCATTAGGTTTATTCTTGTAAGAAACTCATTGGCAGAATACACACCATTAAGGTTTTCTCCTGGTATACCCATAAAGCTCGGCAAGCCTGCTCCGGAACCTATGAATACTGCCTTATAGCCTTCTTCCTTAAGATCATCAATTGAAAGAACCTTACCTATAACCATGTTGGTTCTGATCTCAACTCCAAGATTCTTAACTGTTTCAATTTCCTTCTGAACCAATGCCTTAGGAAGTCTGAACTCGGGTATTCCATACATCAATACCCCTCCCGGTACGTGAAACGCCTCAAAAATAGTAACCTCATAGCCCAATTTCGCCAGATCACCAGCGCAGGTTAAGCCTGCCGGTCCTGACCCTACAACAGCTACCTTTACTCCGTTGCCTTCTGGCCTTACTTCCTTCTTATTTACGTTAGCCATGTACCAGTCGGCGACAAAGCGTTCCAGTCGCCCTATTCCTACCGATTCACCTTTTTTAGTTCTGACGCATAACTGTTCACACTG
>JAEZIV010000111.1 GCA_023436515.1 Bacillota bacterium | reverse complement strand
AGGTTACTCTGCTATTTGCTCTTGAGATACATATCTCTCCATCTTCCAGAGGCTGCCTTAGTACCTCTACTGCCTCTCTGCTGAATTCTGGAAACTCATCAAGGAACAGGACACCGAAGTGAGCAAGGCTTATCTCACCGGGCTTAATCTGTTTCCCCCCACCTACTAGGGCAATGTCGGAAATGGTGTGATGAGGACTTCTGAAGGGTCTTGAGGTAACAAGAGAGGCTTTGTGGGGTAGGAGCCCCGCAACGCTGTACACCTTTGTTAACTCTAAAGCTTCTTCAAAGGATATATCAGGTAATATAGTTGGAAGCCTCTTTGCAAGCATTGTTTTACCACTCCCCGGAGAGCCGACCATCAGTAGGTTATGGGCCCCGCTGGCGGCTATCTCCATGGCCCTTTTTACATTTGCCTGCCCCTTAACATCACTGAAATCTAAGGTCGCCGTGATGTTCTGACTAAAAATATCATCTATGTCAGTTGTATAAGGGCTGATAATATTTGTACCATTTAAGTGATTGACTATTTCCGAAAGATTCCTAACAGGTATTATGTGAATATTTTTCAACACAGCCGCTTCATCAGCATTAACCTCCGGAACAAATGCATAATTAATTCCATTCTCTGCAGCACAGCAAACCATTGGTAGAATGCCCTTTACAGCTTTTACTCCGCCATCTAGGGACAGCTCGCCCAGAAATATATAACTCTCAAGGGTGTTGCTTTTTATTATTTCAGAAGCAGCCAGAATGCCTATCGCAATTGATACGTCATATACAGACCCCTCTTTTCTCATATTTGCGGGAGCAAGATTTATTGTAATTCGCCTTACCGGGAAAGCTATTCCGCTGTTTTTTATAGCAGCCCTTACCCTTTCCCTTGACTCCCTTACTGCAGTATCTCCCAGACCTACAATATCAAAATTGGGTATACCGTTGCTAATATCTGTTTCTACCTCTACAATGTATCCATTTATACCCGCCAATGCACAGCTGTACATCTTTGAAACCATACCAGTATCCTTTCATATTTAATTGATATTAATTGCTTTGAACATAGCTAAGATCTTCCATGGCATTACCATTTACATAAAATATTTTTCTGTTTGTGTTCCTAACGTCCCACAAATCGACCCATTTTTCATTTCCATATGTACTGCTTCCTTTTGATACCGATAGTTCAAAATTAACAAAGGATTTAGAGTCGGTTTTAATGGGTATTATCCATTCAAAAAGATACCTATTCTCAGAACCCTTGTATAAACTGATTCTGTCCGTATGCTCTAATCCACCTACCAGATACTTCGCAATAAAGGAGGCAGAATCAGGAGTCCCCTGTATTACAATACTTCCCTTTACCTTATAGCCTGCTTTTATGAAAGTCTTTGAATAAGGAGTCAGTGAAAAATAATTCACAGGCAGCATAGTTGTGCTTATATCAGTATTTGCTCTTTTTAGGTACCTGTCCGTTTTTCCATCATGATTGTCATCAATGGCCATATTGGTATTGAAATAATAGTTTCTCCAACCTACATCAAGCATCATTGTAATAAGAAAATTTGAAGCTCTTATACCAACTATTTTATAGTTTACATACACTGTTTCATTTTTACCGGAGGGCAGGAATGCCTTAAATTCTGCCGTTCCAAGCTTTCCATCTGAGAAGGCACCATCAGCCAGGTTAATAGTGTAAGCCCAGGTCTTAATGCTATCCTGTTCAGATACCAGCCTTATATGATTTTGCTCTGAGTAAAAGCTTTGGCCTTCAAAGTTTAGCTGCACGGAGTTAACATATTTTGAGGTTGTAAAGGTAAACATATTTTTGTCGCCGGTATTTACCTGGGCCTCTTCAGATTTGCCATTTACATAGCCCGTAAGGTTAAGAGGGGTATTTATTACAACAGGAAATGAGATGGTTTTGCTCTTTTGCGCATTTGCTGTGACAGTAAAGATATAACTGCCGTCAGGAAGGGTTTTGGGAATATTATAGGTGGTGTTGTTCCAATTAATATCATTATCCTTTTTTGTTCCGGTATTTTCATTATAATAAACAGATTTTTGTGGGCTTACCTGAGAATTGTTGACATTGCATAAGGAAATTAACAAGTACGGATTTGAAGGGTATCTGGACCAAAGTTCAAAAAGCTCTAGATTTTCGCTTGCGGGAAGAGTTACCGGGCTAGGTGGATATCTGAATTTTATTAGTTCTGATCGAAGCTTTGCCTCAAACTGCATGGGAGGAGATTCTGACAAGGTAAAGGTTACTTCTGTAACGTTATTATATAGAGTTCCGTCAATTTCTATAGTGAATTTGTCTGACCAAGTATCTTCTATATCCTGAACATAATATTTAAGGTGATAGGTACCGGGACTTAGCTTTTCCGGAATACTGTAATTCCAATCGCCACTGTCTTTTCTAAACATTAGCTTTCGCTGTCGGATGCCCTTATCAGTATTAGCTCTTGTTATATTGTGATCAAGGTCATAGCTCTTATCAAGCCAGTTGGTTTTATATAAGCCGGTACTCCCATCGAAATCCCAGTCCAGCGTCGCCAGTGCAATAGGCCTCCTGTGTACATAGATGTCAACCTCGGTAGCTCCGCTATAGTAGGAATAATCCTCACCGTATGCACCCCCAGGCTTGTCCTGAACTCTTCTGAATACCTGGTACTTGCCTACATTTGAGAAGGAATTTCTTATTGAGGTTATCCACCCTTCACCGTTATTGATGGTAGTACGAGTGCCTGGCTCTTGCCCGGTTGGATTATCAAAGTAGTCTTTGTCGTGGACGTATTGCATTTCTCTTTTTATTATTGTATCGTTTTCAATA
>JAEZIV010000071.1 GCA_023436515.1 Bacillota bacterium | reverse complement strand
GGGCATATTCCAGAATGAAGTGTGACAGTCTGTGACACCACTTTTCTATTATTCATCTGAGCCTTCGCAGACTCATTGCTTACATGCTCCTGTTCATGAGCCCTTACCAACGAACCGGCAAGCTCGGGTGTTATTTTTGATGGCGTCTTAAAGGATACTGAAGGGTCATCAGAGCCATCCTGATATTTTCTTTCACTGCAGGTTTGACATTCAACCTTATTGGTACCCTCAATAGCCCCAGTCTCCCCGGTTTCCTTGTTCCTACCTGCTCCTGCGGTCAATTGCCCTGCACCTTGACTAAAATGACCATTATTCAAGTTCAACCCAGTATAAAAATTTGATACATTATTAATTGATATGGACATATTAATCACCCCTATTTCAATTATAGGCTATTAATCAGTGTTTGCATATATTTTTATAGTCCTGATTTCATTATTTCGGCTCCTATTTCAGCAAATACCGGTGCAGCAGCTTCACCACCGCTTTTACCATCCTCAATAAACACCGCTACAGAGTATTTGGGATTTTTTGCGGGGAAATATCCTGCAAACCATGCTTGAATAATCTTCTCACCATCAATATACTGACCGGTCTCAGCACTGCCTGTTTTCCCTCCGGCGCCGCCATATTGATCCATGTTGGCTTTTTTCCCCGTACCGTCACTAATAACACCTTCCATCAATGCCATGATCCTGTCCGCAGTGTTTTTGGACAACACTCTGTTTTGAAATGTATCCCTCAAATCCCTCACCTTGTTTCCATTACTGTTAACAATGCTATCCACAATATTTATGTTGTTTTTAATTCCTCCATTGGCTATAGTGGCTACCAGATCAGCGATTTGAACCGGAGTGGCCATAACCGGGCCCTGCCCAATGGATACATTTGCTACATCACCTGGATTTTTCATATCATCTCTTGTTGGAATTATTCCCCTTGCCTCGTCAATCCCATTTTTTGATAAACCGGTATTCTCACCCAGGCCGAGATTTTTGCACATTGCTAGAATTGGTTCTGCGCCAAGCTCAAGTGACATATTAATGAAATATGCATTGCAGGATTTTGCCAATGCAGTGTTAATATCCACCGTACCATGTCCTCCTGCTTCATAGGAGGAGCATTTGAACTCAGTATCACCTATTTGAATATACCCCGGGCAGCTGAACACCATCTGATAATCCGGCTGTAATTCAAAAATAGCCGCCAAATCAATAAGCTTAAATACCGAACCGATATTGTACTGAGCTACAGCCCTATTAAAAAGAGGTCTTTTATTATTCAGAAGATATTTTTCAATATCATTGGGGTCAAAATCAGGCTTGCTGCAAATAGCTACAATATCTCCTGTTTTTACATCCTCTACTACTACCGCACCGGTCAGATTTCTACTATCCAGTGCTTTTTCTACAATCTCCTGAATGTGATAATCCAAGGTAAGCTTGATATCAAGCTTACTATTCTTTTTATCCTCAGCCTTAATAAGCCTGTATCCAAGACCGTTAAGCAATTCATTGCTTCCGTCTGTTATCACGGCGATCCTATCTTCCTTTCCGAAGTTAAGAGTTTTTTCATAAAGCTTTTCAAGTCCGATGCTTCCCACCCTATCCACCTTATTTAGATAGCCAAGGATATGCTTGGCCTTTGTATCAGTATTGTACCTGTTCAGAGAATTAATAAAGGATATGCCTTCTATATCCATTGAAGACAATACTGCCTTTGTTTCCTTGTCCACCTCAACCAGAATTGGTGTGTTTTTTCTTTGGATTTCCTCGGCAGTTGTATCCGGATCAAGTCCCAGAACTCTGCATATCTGTGTTATAGCTTGTCCTTGAGTGCGAAGCTGAGCTGGCTTTAATACTGCTGTAATCTTCTGAGTTCGCCCCGTCAGTTTTATTCCGCTTCTATCAAGAAAATCTCCTCTTGAGCTTTCTATTTCAATATTATTTAACCTTTGAGCAGAAGCCTGGGCAGATAGGGAGCCTCCTCCCACTACCTGCAAATAAAACAATCTGGTAAGCAAGCAGGCAAACACTGCTAGAAGAATGAAAAGTATTATTCTGATTCTCTTCAACATAAAACCCCTTTATCTGATAATCTAAGAACCTTCGCCTAGACTGCCAGCGACTGTTCTGAACAATGTTATATACATTGTTTCCAGATAAAGAGGTATAATATACCACAAAAGGTAATTTTAATCTATTAAAAGCAACGGCTACTATACTGCAGCTGCATTTTGATATATGAACTGCTCCATCCTGTTCAAGCTGATAGAGTTCAATAAAATTCGTTGTGCCTATTCTTCTTAACTGTCAGCGAATTAGTTTACTTCCTATTTCCTTCTCAATATTGTATAAGGCTCTACCTCCTGCTCCATAGGCATGTATACAATCATCTGAGGATGGGGTGCAGTTCTGATGCCTTCACCCTCTTGGTTTTTCATCTCGGAAATAATCTGAACAAAATAATCCTTCTTGGGAATTACCACCTCAATTTCATCTCCTACAATCATTCTGTTCCGCTGCTCTATCTTAGCTATTCCCGTTTCCTTGTCATACTCAAGAACCATGCCGACAAAATCATAGTCTCTGACATAGGAACTTGTGTGGTAAATCTGATCCTCCGAAGTTGTCTTGTTGAAGTAGAAGCCTGTGGTATACTCCCTATGGCTGGCTTTTGATAATTCCACCAGCCATTCCGGATCAAATTTGTAATTTCCGGGGTCTGCCATATATGCATCGATAGCCTTTCTATACGCACTTACAACGGTAGCTACGTAAAATGAGCTTTTCATTCTCCCTTCAATTTTAAAGCTGAATATCCCTGATTCAATCAGCTGAGGAATATATTCTATCATGCATAAATCCTTGGAATTAAATATATATGTTCCCCTTTCGTCCTCATATACCGGATAATACTCACCAGGGCGTTTTTCCTCCACGAGCTGGTATTTCCAGCGACATGGATGGGAGCAGGCTCCCTTGTTGGAATCCCTGCCGGTCATATAATTGCTCAGAAGACAACGTCCCGAATAGGATATGCACATAGCACCATGAATAAAGGCTTCAAGGTCAAGCTCAGAAGGAATTTTTGCCGCCATTTCCTTTATTTCCTCAAAGGAAAGCTCTCTTGCAACTACAATTCTCTTTGCACCAAGCTCATGCCAGAACTTAGCACTCATGTAATTTGTATTATTAGCTTGAGTACTGATGTGTATTTCCATATTTGGAGCTGCCTTGCGAACTATACTGAATACACCCGGGTCTGACACGATAACCCCATCTACTCCCAGCTGTTCTAATTGCTCTATATACTCCGGTAATCCAATCAAATCATCATTGTGAGGTATAATATTAACCGTAACATAAACCTTACAATTTCGTTCATGAGCAAATTCCAAGCCCTCCCTCATGTCTTCAAGGGAAAAATTATCAGCGGAGGCCCTTAGTCCGAATCTCTGACCTCCAATATATACCGCATCGGCACCAAATAATATTGCCATCTTCAATTTTTCAAGGTTTCCAGCAGGAGCCAGAAGCTCAATTTTCTTCATAAATCCTCCGAATTAAGTAAAATATTGTTATGAATATTTACAACAAATAATGTTCTTTTACAATCAGCTCTTTATTTTCTATAGCTTAAGGCAACCCCATCCCCAATTGGTATGATGCTTGTTTCAAAGCTTTCATCAAGACAGAGATTCTTAAGAAAAGTCCGCATACGGGTAACTATAGTTTTTTTACGTCTTACTACAAGGTCATCTGTGGCAATCATACCCTTGTATAAAACATTATCCGATACAAGGAGCCCACCTGGTCGGAGCATTCGTTTACATTCCTCCAGAAATTCACTGTATTGCCCCTTGGCTGCGTCTAAAAAAATCATATCATACTGCTTGTCCAAACAGCGCAAGACCTCAAAAGCATCACCTGCAATGACATTTATAGTATCCTGAAGGCCTGCTGCCTTTATATTGCTCTTTGCATGCTCTAGCATCCTCTCGTTTCTTTCGATGGTGTCAATAATGCCACCCTCTCTTAAAAATTCAGTAAATAGAATTGAAGAGTATCCTATTGCCGTACCTACTTCAAGAATACGGTTAGGCTTGTGCATATGCCCTAAAACCCTCAAAAAAGCAGCGACCTCGGGTTGGACAATGGGCACGTGATTTACACCTGCAAATTCCTCCAACTGAGCCAGCTGACCTGAATTTGGTTTAATTGTTTCCCTTATATATTTTTCTATATATTCATGATTGATCATAAAAGTGGTTCCAATCTCTACTTTTTGTTATGCTTCTAATAATAAAAGCTTTCCGCAAAAATGGGGCAGCTTCAGCCACCCCGTTTTTTTATTCTGCAAGGCCATACTCTCTCATAGCCTTCAAATGCTCCTCATAAGTCTTAGTAAACTTTGTTGTACCGTCACCCTTCGCTATAAAGAACATATATTCAGTATCTTCATCAGGATACAAAGCTGCATTTATAGAGTCCATACCCGGAGAACATATTGGTCCGGGAGGCAATCCCGGATGAATGTACGTATTATATGGGCTATCGATAGTAGTATCCTCTAAGGTCAATACTTCATGTACCTTTCCCTCAGTGTTTAGGAAAACATATTGTATAGTAGCACAAGACTGCAATTTCTTTATGTTGGTATCCTTGCTTTTTAGTCTCTTATGGAAAACT
This sequence comes from Bacillota bacterium, assembly GCA_023436515.1. GTDB lineage: Bacteria > Bacillota > Clostridia > Acetivibrionales > DSM-1351 > Ruminiclostridium. Next base: position 6,938 of record JAEZIV010000071.1, on the reverse strand, counting down.
GCCGAAACAAGTCGTCTGTCACTACTGGTATTTGCCTCTCTCTCAATAACAGAAGCAAGAGTTATGATCTGATCCATTGTCATACCAAGTTCCTTTGCTCTTATATAGTGCTGTTTGGTCAATTTATTGTTAAAGTTTGACAGCATAACAGATATAATAGTCTTCTCACTGGCATTCATTGCAAACTCGTATGTATCCGGGAACAAATATCCTTCCAGCATGAACTCACGGTCATTCACGTTTTTTATTTGCTTTACAAAGTCATAATCATACTTTTCATATTTCATTGCAGAATCAAACCTGTCCTCTATGGCAAGACCCTTTTTTACAAAGGTTTTTACAATCTGTTTATAGGTCAGGCCTTCAGGTATTGTTATCTTGACGCTTTCAGGCTTGCCTATGAGTATGTTCATAATAGTGTCAAGTTCAAGTCCCTGCTGAAGAATATGTGTACCAGCCTGATATCTTCCGTCATAGCCATTTATCTTCGAGACCAGTTTAAATATCTGAGGATTATTAATAATCTCCTTATCACCAAGTATGCCTGCTATATCACTAGTATCAGAGCCCATAGGTATTTCTACTGCAATTGCACCTTCGGAGGTGGCAGCAATCCTTATGGGTTCTTTTACCACATCAACCTTTGACGATTCTACCGTACTTCGATAGGAGTATAAAGCCCCCACAGAAAAAATAAATAAAAATACAAAGAAGCTGGTAAGTATGAAAGCCAATCTTTTCAGCCCGGCACATATGAGAAATATTCCCAGGAATACAAGTAAAATACCCAATATAGTTAAAAATGCATTAAGAGAACCATACTTGGCATCATAGCCCTTTAATAGTGTTCCCAGATAGTTCATTATGTTTGGGACAGAAAGAAATATTCCTATTACCACTGCTAAAATACCGATCAATGCAACCAATAATTTTCTTTTCATTTATTATTACTCCAATTCTAAGGATCAAAAACGTTTACTTCTGTTTAACTATTACTAATATAATATTTTTTAAGGCATTTGTCCAGAATTAGTGTCCCATAGAAACCAATACCGACATATACCTAAATTGGCGAAGTGTTAAACACACTGTCGCCAATTATACGGTATAATAGTTAAATTGTCTGCATAATCCTTGCATTTAACAATATTGCCCAAAACCAATACCCGAATGAGGGAAATACTACTTCTTGCTTTTGTCCTTTGCTCTCATTTCTGAGTTCAGTATCTTCTTTCTTAATCGAATATTTTTTGGAGTCATTTCAACCAGTTCATCTTCAGCTATAAATTCTATAGCCTGTTCAAGACTGAGATTGATAGGAGGAGTCAAACGTAAGGCTTCATCAGAACCTGAAGCTCTCATGTTTGTAACGTGCTTCTTCTTACATACATTGACTACCAGATCATCATATCTTGCATTTTCTCCAACTATCATTCCCTGGTAAACCTTGGTTCCGGGTGTAATAAACAGTGTTCCTCTTTCTTGAGCATTGTAAAGACCATAGGTTACAGCTTCTCCGTCCTCCCATGCCACCAAGGAACCTCTTTGCCTTGTTGCTATGTCACCTTTGTAAGGCTCATAGCTGTGGAAAACATGGTTCATTATGCCATTTCCCTTTGTATCTGTCAGAAGCTCTGATCTATAACCTATCAAACCTCTTGCAGGTATTTTAAATTCAAGTCTCATATAGCCCTGATTTGCAGAAGTCATGTTAACCATCTCTGATTTTCTGGTGCCAAGCTTTTCCATAACAACACCCATAAATTCTTCAGGTACATCAATCATCAGGTACTCAATAGGTTCAAGGAGTTCCCCGTCCACTTCCTTGTATATAACCTGTGGCTTTGAAACCTGAAACTCGTAGCCCTGTCTTCTCATTGTTTCAATCAAAATTGAAAGGTGAAGCTCGCCTCTTCCGGAAACGTTAAAGGAGTCAGCCGACTCAGTCTCTTCAACCCTCAAGCTAACGTTGGTTTCAAGTTCCTTAAATAGTCTGTCCCTAAGATGCCTTGAAGTTACAAAGGTTCCCTCTCTTCCTGCAAAAGGACTGTTATTTACGCTAAAGGTCATTGACAGCGTAGGTTCATCTATTGCAACAAAGGGCAAGGGATCAGGAGCACCTACATCGCAGATTGTATCACCTATGGTTACATCACCGACACCGGATACAGCAACTATATCACCGACCTGACCCTCGGCTGTATCAATTCTCTTAAGACCTTCATAGCTATAGAGCTTAGTAATCTTTGCATTGAGTATGTTACCCTCTTTTTTGCAAATGATAGACTGTTGACCCAGCTTAACCGAGCCTCTTTCAATTCTTCCGATGGCTATTCTTCCCACATATTCATCATAATCTATATTTGATACCAGCAACTGGAGTGTTCCTGACAAATCTCCCTTAGGAGCAGGTACCTTTTCTACTATCATATCAAACAATGGCTTTAAATCTATTCTTTCACCGCCAAGGTCACATACTGCAAAACCTTCTCTGGAAGAAGCAAAAACCACAGGAAACTCCAACTGGTCGTCATCTGCGCCCAACTCAATAAACAGCTCTATAATTTCATCTACAACCTCATCAGGTCTTGCTTCAGGTCTGTCTATCTTGTTAACAACAACTATCGGCTTAAGATTCAGTGAAAGCGCCTTTTTTAAAACGAAACGAGTCTGAGGCATTGATCCCTCAAATGCATCTACCAGCAAAAGAACTCCATCTACCATCTTTAGTACTCGCTCAACCTCACCGCCAAAGTCAGCATGACCCGGAGTGTCCACAATATTGATCTTAGTGCCTTTATAATTTACCGCAGTATTCTTTGCGAGTATGGTAATGCCTCTTTCTTTTTCTAAGTCGTTAGAGTCCATAACTCTCTCTGCTACTGCTTCATTCTCTCTGAAAATACCGCTCTGTCTCAGCATTGCATCAACAAGAGTTGTCTTGCCATGGTCAACGTGTGCAATTATAGCAATATTTCTTATATCCTGTCTTATATCCACAAAAATTCTCCTTCATAAAGCAAATATGTGTAAACTATATAAAAATCTAAATAGATAGTGCCTGTTATTGTTCTTGAATATAAATAACGGTTTCAAACTATTCAGTATTATTATTATCCATCAAAAAAAAAACCACTACTAATTCTAATTTAATGTGTTAAAAATGTCAACCGTACATATTAACGGAAAATCGAATCAGTAGTGGCCTTTTATATTGCATAATTACATTGTTTACTTGATCTCAACTATAGTTACACCATTTTCACCCTCACCAAGCTTACCCAGCCTGAAGCTCTTTATATGAGGATTATGCTTTAAATGCTGCTGAAGTCCTGCCCTAAGAGCTCCCGTCCCCTTTCCGTGTATAAGTGTGACGGCACCAAGACCCGCAATACTAGCGTCGTCCAAGAACTTATCAACAATATCTACCGCTTCATCCAGGAGCATTCCCCTAAGATCAATTTCCGAAGACATACTCTTAGCCTTTGACACTCCAATTTTACCCAGGCCCGTTCTTTGAAGCTGCTGTCTTTGCTCGTCCACCAGCTTTAGATTTGATATGTGAACGTTTATTTTAATTATTCCTGCCTGTACTTGACACTCATCGTTTTTGTCCGGTAAAGAAAGTACTGTTCCCTTTTGATTAAGATTGACAATAAGTACAGTATCTCCGGGCTTTAGATTTTTAGGCGGCTTAACCAGACCCTTTTTAGGCATTATCGATTCCACTAAGGAATCATCGAGACTGCTAATGCTCTTGTTCAGCTTCTGCCTGAGCTCCTCCGTCTGCCTTCTGACCTCTGCCTCCTCCTGTTCCTTTGCCTGCCTCCTCATTTCTTCAACAACCTCTTCGGCCTGTCTCTTTGCATCCAGAAGAATCCGTCTGGCCTCTTCCTTTGCTTTACGAAGCTCTTGTTCCTTCTGGGTTGCCAGTCTACTTTTCTGTTCCTCAAGATCCTTTTTAAGTTTTTCAGCCTCAAGCCTGTAGCTTTCAGCCCTCATCTTTTCCCTCTCAGCTTCGCTGCGGTTCTTCTCTATACTGAGGAGTATATCCTCAAACCGTATGTCTTCCTGTGATAGGAATTCCTTTGACCTATCAATAATATCATCAGTAAGTCCCAAGCGTTTTGAAATAGCGAAGGCATTACTTTTCCCCGGAACACCTATAAGAAGCTTGTAGGTTGGGCGCAAAGTCTCAACATCAAACTCGCAGGAGGCATTTTCAACACCCTGAGTGGATATGGCATAGACCTTTAACTCAGCATAGTGAGTGGTTGCCAGGGTTGTTGCTCCAATCTGATGGAGGCACTCAAGAATAGACATTGCCAATGCCGCGCCTTCAGTTGGGTCGGTTCCGGCTCCCAGCTCATCAAATAATACCAGTGATCTTCCATTTACATTCTTTAGAATCTCAACAATGTTTTTCATGTGGGAGGAAAAAGTGCTGAGACTTTGTTCTATACTCTGCTCATCACCTATATCAGCATATATTTTTTCAAAGACGCTCATTTCGGTGCCTTCATTGGCTGGAACCAGAAGTCCGCTTTGCATCATAAGAGTAAACAGTCCAACTGTCTTCAAAGATACGGTTTTTCCTCCGGTATTTGGCCCTGTGACAATCAGAGAGCTGAATTTATCTCCTATCCAAAAATCGATAGGAACAACAGTCTTTTGTTCCAGCAAGGGGTGTCGACCTTTTTTAATAAGTATCCTTCCGCTCTGGTTAATACTCGGGCAAATACAGTTGAGATCAGTTGCCAGCTTTGCTTTGGCAAATATGAAGTCCAGCCTCGTCATTATACTTATATTGGCGTTAAGCTGCGGCAATATCAAGGAGGCATCCTGGGACAGCTCTGCCAGTATTCTTTCGATCTCAGCCTGCTCCTTAACCTTAAGCTGCTTTATAGCATTATTGGCTTCAACTACCGCCAAAGGTTCTACAAAAAGTGTAGCGCCACTGGAGGAAGCGTCATGAACAAGTCCCGGTATATCGTTTTTATGTTCCTGCTTGACGGGTATGACGTATCTGTCACCCCTCATAGTAACAACGGATTCCTGAATATACTTTTGATACTTTGTAGAACGTATGAGGTCATTTAGCTTGTTCTTTATTGTTGCCTGTTGATCCTTTATCTGCCTCCTGATAGTGTTTAAGGCATGACTGGCATTGTCAGCAATCTCTTCCTCACTTATAATACATTGATCAATTTTTTGCTCCAGCCTTTGGTTTGATTCAAGACAGCCTATTAATTCGTAGACAACGTTCTCACTTTTTTCATCCAGCTTATCATTAATATAGCCCTTCAATCTTCTGGCAGCTCTGAGTACACCACCCACTTTAAGGAGCTCTCCGGGATTTAATATTCCACCAAGATCAAGTCTTTTTAAGCTTGGACGGATATCGTGAATTCCTCCGAGAGGCGGTGAGCCGCGTCTGACTATACAGCTTACTCCATCGTTGGTCTCAGAAAGCATTTTCCCAACTGTGTTGAAGTCTGTCTGAGGTTTAAGCTCATTAACCAGCTCACGTCCCAACTCAGAAGCAGTCAGGTTCTTTAATCTATCAATAATCTTTTCAAATTCAAGTACCCTTAGTGTTTTATCATTCATTATAGACATCCTTTCCTTCAACAGGAAACGAGGTGCAAAAGCTTATTTGGACTCAAATTTCCTGTTATCCTCATGTCGAAGCTGCGCCCTTTTTATCTTTCCACTAATGGTTTTTGGCAATTCATCCACAAACTCAATAATTCTGGGATATTTGTAAGGGGCAGTGTTGTTTTTAACGTAATTCTGAATTTCCTTTTTCAATTCCTCCGTAGGCTGGTAGCCCTTGGCTAATATTACTGTAGCCTTTACTACAGTACCTCTGATTACATCCGGAGCACCGGTTACTGCGCACTCCACAACAGCAGGATGCTCAATCAGTGCACTCTCAACTTCAAATGGGCTTATTCTGTAACCTGACGCCTTTATAACATCATCATTTCGGCCTACAAACCATAAAAAGCCGTGCTCATCTCTATACACAACGTCACCGGTGTGGTAAGTGTCATCATACCATACCTTTGCCGTTGCTACAGGGTCCTTGTAGTAACCGCAGAAAAGGCCGGCAGGCTTGCAGGTGTCAACACCTCTTATAACAAGCTCTCCCTCCACCCCAACAGGACAGGAACAATTATCCTCGTCAACAACATCAATTTTGTAAGCCGGATTTGGCATACCCATTGCTCCAGGGTCAACCTTCAGCCATTCATAATTTGCAACTATGACTGTTGTTTCTGTTTGGCCAAAGCCGTTAAGTATTTCTAGTCCTGTTATCTTTTTAAATCTGTTAAATATCTCAGGATTTAGTGGTTCCCCGGCTGTTGAGCAATGTACCAGAGAGGACAGGTCATACTTTGTTATATCATTCTGCAGCATGAATCTGTATATTGTGGGCGGTGCACAGAAGGTCTTTATCCGGTACTTTTCGATTTTCTCCAAGAGCTTACAGGGATCAAACCTGTCCATATCATAGAGAAACTGAACAGCACCGCAGATCCATTGCCCGAAAAGCTTACCCCATGCAAATTTTGCCCAACCCGAATCAGCAACCGTCAGATGCAGTCCCTTATCCTGAACTCTCTGCCAGTACCTGGCAGTTACAATGTGCCCAAGGGGATATGTAAAGTCATGTATGGTCATTTTAGGCATGCTTGTGGTTCCTGAGGTAAAATAAATCAACATCATGTCGTTATTGTAAGTGTTGCATACCCCTTCGGGTCTGTTCCAAACTTCTGAGGTATCCTTAATCTCGTTATCGAAATTCTGCCATTTTTCTCTTGAACCGCCAACCAAAATATATGTTTTTACTGTTGGAGAATCCTCTGCCGCACCTTCAACATGCTCTATTACTTCCTTGTCATTAATGGCAATAACAGCTTTGATTTCAGCAG
>JAEZIV010000116.1 GCA_023436515.1 Bacillota bacterium | reverse complement strand
AGCCAATGTCAGGTAAGATCAGCAAGGTTCTTGTTGGATGTATTTTTGCGTTTTCACTTGTGCTTTTAGCCTCGGTAGCAATGGCTGCATCACAGCCGGCGCAGATTGCAGGCACAAAAGTAAATGTCAGAACATCACCGGATACTTCTTCAAGTGTTATTACGCAGTTATCCAATTCAAGAGTATCAATTGTTGACAAATCTAATGACTGGTATAAGATTTCCTTTAATGGCAAGACAGGCTGGGTAAGCAGTGACTATGTAAAGGTTATTGCTACCAATGGGAAGATTAATGCTAATGGTGTTAATTTCAGAGAAACTGCCAGTACAGAAGGTAAGATAATTGATTCTCTAAGCAAAGGGACGAGTTTAGTAGTTCTTGATACTCTCTCTGGTTGGCACAAGGTTAAAGTTGGAACAAAGGTTGGTTATGTAGCAAATAATTTTGTTACTGCCACCAGTACCGAAGTAACTTCTCGTTCTACAACAGTAGCAACCTTTTCAGATGAAGAATTAGCTGATGATTCTTCTGAAAGTGATTTGGTTTCATATGCTAAGAAATTTGTTGGAGTACGATACGTTTATGGTGGAAAGAGCCCGAATGGCTTTGATTGCTCAGGGTTCGTTGGATACGTTTTCAAGAAGTTCGGAATTAAACTGAATAGTTCCGCTGCAGGTATGTATTCGGACGGTGTAAAGGTATCAAAGAGTGCACTAAAAGCAGGGGATTTATTGTTTTTTGACGCATCTTCAAGAAAGGCTTCCGGCGCAATTGACCATGTTGGTATTTATATTGGCGGTGGTATGTTTATTCACGCTTCAACTTCAAACAAACAGGTAGTTATTCAGAAGCTATCTACATATTACGGTAAATATATTGGTGCTAAAAGAGTAATGTAATTTTTATCATAAACCCACAAAAACGTCCTTGAGGGACGTTTTTGTGTTTCCAAATGTACTTTCCTTTTCATTTCTGTAAAGTCATTAAATCATCTTTAACAAATCTAACAAATCACAAAATTAACCTATCATAGCTTAGAATTATAGTCCGTAGCGTCAGGAGGGCACTCATGTGATAAACAGACCGCTATGTCTTTTTACTGTCTCCTTTATAGGTGGAATACTGCTAAAAAGTTATTTTAGCAGTAACATAATTTTATTAATAGTATTAAGCTTGTTAATACTTTTTATTTTCCTGCTTCAAAAGGTAAAAAAGTCGGCTTTTGTGATATTTGCATGCTTATTGTTTTTTATATTTGGAGCTATACATTTTGATTTTAAACATAGAGCATATACACAGGGACTGGAGGAGTATTATGGTAATCCAACAACAATTGAAGGTTATATTGCAGATGAGCCTGAAAGGGATAGCGACAAAGTAAAGTTTATTATTAAGACAGAGCATATTACGCTACAGAAAAAAGAGAAGCTTGAGGTAAAGCTGGTTGTAAATCTTTATAGTAACGGGTTAGCTTTAAAGGAAATAGGTGAGCTGGGCTACAGAAAGCGGATTGTTATCCAGTCAGTGATAAAAAGACCCAAGTCGGCCACAAATCCAGGCGGATTTGATTATCAAAGATATCTGGCAGGTATAGGTGTTTCAGGAACTATCAATCTGCTGGGGACATCGGATTTGTCTGTAATAGGTGAGGAGCCTGGAGGATGGATATTTAAACTGGGTTATAGAATAAAGAATTCCGTTCTCAGGATTATTGAGTATTGCCTTGATAAAAACCAGGCAGGCCTTTTGTCTGGTATGATTATAGGCTATAAGAATGGCCTGGATGATAGGGCATTTGAAGCCTTTAGTAAAGCAGGCCTGACCCATATAATGGTAGCTTCGGGAATGAACGTGGCCTTTATAATGCTTCCACTGCTATTTCTATTTGATAAATTACATATTGGACGCCGTTCAGCAAATATACTCACGATGCTGGCATTAATCCTTTTTGTATTCATCACCGGGTTTTCAGCCTCGGTTGTACGAGCGGTTATAATGGGGTGTATAATTTTAACAGGAAGAAGCATTATGAGGGAAACAGACATATATACCAGTATTTCTTCTGCTGCTCTCATCCTCTTGGTGATGAACCCATATGCTTTGTTTGATATTGGTTTCCAACTGTCCTTTACAGCTACTTTATCACTGGTGCTGTTTTATCCCAAGCTCAAAAAAATTGTTTCCGGGAAATACATTCCTGAAGTCATCTCAGATACACTTGCAGCAACACTTGCAGCCCAAGCAGGAGTTATTCCGATAACCCTTTACTATTTTAATAATCTCTCTATTATATCTGTTTTGTCAAACCTTTTAGTGGTACCCCTGGTACAGATTATTACAGTAATAGGCTTTATCATGGTATTCGCGGGTCTTTTGAAAATTCATATTGCTGTTATACTGGGTTATATAAATAATACCTTTTTGTCCTATATACTTTTTATTACCGAAGTATCGTCAAAGCTTCCCTTTTCCTCAGTCATTCTGCCAACCCCTCCCATATGGGCAATTTTAGTTTATTACACCGTACTTTGTTATATTTTTCTGGGTAATAAGAGGCTTAAAGGTTTACCTGGTCTGAATTACTTAAAAGTCGCTGTTGTAGCAATAAGCATAGGTATAGCTCTAATCAGTGTTCTTTTACCGAAGCCTTTAAGGGTAACCTTTTTGGATGTAGGGCAGGGAGATGGAGCTTTTATTAAAACAGCTAATGGAACTAAGATTATTATTGACGGTGGAGGAAGTGAAGCAGGTACAAAATCCACCTTTGATATGGGAGAGTCTGTTATGGTACCATATATACTTGACCAGGGAACAAAATTCATTGATATTGTTGTGGCTAGTCACAGCCATGCGGACCACTCTCAAGGACTGGAGGCAATACTCAGAGAACTGAGGGTAGGAGTAGTAATATTGCCAGATACAGATGGGACAGGGTTTGAAAGAATTAGAGAAATATGCATTGAAAGAGGAATAAAAATAGAGGAATGCAGAAAGGGTGATAATATTAAGGTTGATAATCAAACTACACTTGAAGTCCTAAGCCCTATGGAATATTCCAGGGATGTATTAGCACAGCAGTCTTTGAATAATACCTCATTAGTGATAAAATTAGTATATAAGAGGATTAACCTGCTATTTACCGGTGATATTGAGACTCCTGTGGAGGAGAGACTGTTGGATACCGACCATAATTTAAAGTCCAATATACTGAAGGTGGGTCATCACGGCTCTATTACCTCAAGCAGTGAGGACTTTATTGCAAGAGTTAATCCTTCATTTGCAGTGATATCTGTAGGAGAGCATAATAAATTCGGGCATCCCTCCCAATTCGTTCTAGACAGGCTGGAAGAGAGAGGAATAAAGGTATATCGTACTGATCAGAGTGGTGCTATCACTTTTACCACCAATGGTTATGAGGTCAATGTAGAAAGTGCACTTCCTTAAATAAAAATGTGGTAGTTTGTCAAAGCCTAAGCTTTATTAAAAGCAGAAATACAGGAGATAGAGTATGAGTTTGGAAATATTGAAAAAACAACTGAAGGAAGAAAAAATAGCTAACGTTTATTTGTTTACAGGTGCAGAGGAGTATTTAAAGAAATACTATGTTAATGCACTGGTAAAGCTTTTATTAGGTGAAGACAATAAGGAGTTAAATTTGATTACCTTTGATGGAAAGGTTGACCCTGATGCAATAATTTCTAATTGTGAAACTATGCCTATGTTCAGCGATAAAAAGCTTGTAATAGTAAGGAATACAGGTTTTTTTAAAGCTAAAAAGGGAGAAGGCGAGGCTGCCGAGGGCAAGAAGGGTACTAAGGATAAGCTGACGGATTATCTTGATAACATCCCTGATTACACCTGCCTGATCTTTGTTGAAGGTGAAATAGATAAAAGATTAAAGCTGGTAAATACCATTAAAAAAGTGGGACTGATGGTAGAGATGGATTACCAGAAACCCACCGACCTGGTTAAGTGGGTGATAAAGGTTTGTAAGAGTAATCACAAGGATATCGACCAGATGAGTGCTTCGTATATAGTTGAAAATAGTGAATACTCAATGACCGAGCTTTTGAACGAAATTGACAAGGTAGTTAATTATGTGGGAGTCAAAAAAGATATATCAATGAAGGACGTAGAGCTGGTATGCAATAAGACAATAAAAAGCAGAATATTTGACTTGACTGATGCAGTCTCAGAAGGAAACAACTCTAAAGCACTTTCCCTCTTAAATGATATGGTAGCTTTAAAAGAACCAATGCAGAAGGTTCTTTTTATGATTATCAGGCAAATAAGACTTATATACAGAATGAAGCTTCTAAAAAAACAGGGTATGAGGGAGGAGGCTGCAGCCAAGCAAATGGGGCTGACACCTTTTGTAGCTACAAAGGTTATGTCTGTGAGTAGAAATATGGATATTGGCACTCTTGAAAAGGCAATGTATTATAGCCTTGAGCTTGATGAAGCCATAAAGACAGGAAGGATTACCGACAGAATAGCCATTGAGCTTCTTATCGCTTCAATGGGGAGGGGGTAAAATTGGAAAAGTGGATTTTAAGGAACCCTAAGCATGATTTTGACAAAATGTCGGAGTGCTTGGGGGTAAGCAAGTTACTTTGCAGAATTATGGTTAATAGGGGAATAATAGATATTACTGACGCAAAAAGCTTTCTATATCCTGAGACTTCTGCGTTATATGACGGAAGAGAAATGGCGGATATGCTTAAAGGCGTTGAAATTATCAAGAAAAAAATAAATGACAGGTCAAAGATACGTATTATTGGTGATTATGACGTAGATGGAGTTATCAGTACATATATTTTATACAGAGCCTTATTAAGATGTGGGGCTCAGGTTGACTATGCAATTCCCCACAGAATAATCGATGGCTATGGGATAAACAATGCTCTTATTGATAACGCCAGATCAGATAGGATAGATACCATAATAACCTGTGACAACGGTATTTCAGCAACAGAGCAAATTAAATATGCCAGGGATATGGGAATTACCGTTGTTGTAACTGATCATCATGAAGTACCCTTTGTGGAAAGCCAGCCAAATGAAAGACAGCAGATACTTCCGGAGGCTGATGCGGTTATTGACATTAAGAGAGCAGACTGCTGCTACCCGTTTAAGCTGCTATGCGGTGCAGGCATTGCCTTTAAGTTCATTCAGGTACTTTATCAGGAGCTTGGTATACCTGATAAAGAATGGGGAGAGTTCTATGAATTTGTTGCAATCGCTACAGTCTGTGATGTTGTAGACCTTGTTGGTGAAAATAGGATTTTAGTAAAAAAGGGTCTGTCGGTTATTAATCAAACCAAGAACCCGGGACTCAAGGCTTTAATGAAGCAAACAGGGATTTACGGAAAGGAATTGGGAGTATATCACTTGGGTTTCATAATCGGTCCATGCATTAACGCCTCGGGAAGGCTGGATTGGGCTGAAAAGGGTTTGAGACTGCTGTTGAGTACCAAAAATGAAGAGGCTGAAATACTGGCTTTAGAGCTTAGCAAGCTGAATAATGAAAGAAAGGAGATGACAATAGCCGGTATCGAAGAAACTGTGGCAACCATAGAGAGCAGTAATCTGAAGGAGGACAAGGTATTAGTTGTTTATAAGCCAGACATCCATGAGAGCATTGCAGGGATAATTGCCGGGAGAATAAGGGAGAAGTACAATGTCCCAACCTTTATACTCACTGATGCTGAAAAAGGAGTAAAGGGCTCGGGAAGATCAATTGAGGAGTATAATATGTTCGAGGGCTTGCTCAAGTGCAAGCATTTATTGAACCGTTTCGGAGGACATCCTATGGCTGCTGGGCTTAGTCTCGATACTGAGAATCTAGAGCTTCTGAGAAAGCAGTTAAACGAGACATCTGCTCTGACAGAGGAAGACCTAATACTGAAGCTTTACATTGATGCACACTTACCCCTGTCACAAATAAACCTGAAGCTTGCTGAGGAGCTGACCCTCCTTGAACCATTTGGGAAGGGTAATTCAAAGCCGCTGTTTGCCCATAAGGGCATTCTTGTTACAAGAGCATCGGTGCTTGGTGAAAAAAGAAATGTGTTAAAGCTTAGGCTATTGGCCGAAGGAAGGAGATATATTGATTGCATTTATTTTGGTGATATCTGCCAGTTTGATGGATACGTTAGCAATAAATTCGGAGCCGAAGAGCTGGCCGGGCTTTATGAGGGAGTGCAGGGCAGCGTCACCCTTGATATGATTTTTAACATTGATATTAATGAATACAAGGGGACAAGAGCAGTTCAGCTTGTAATGCAATATTACAGATAAGAGAATAGGTAAAAGCAGTTAAGAGCTCATAAAAATTGATTGTTGTAAGTAATGAAGTATTTAATTATAATATATACATAAATTCAGGAACTATTTGTGTACTGGCTTACACATTAGTGGGAGGTTAGCATGGACTTAAAATCCAAATTACGGCATGTAATGGATTTCCCCAAGGAGGGAATCGATTTTATTGATATAACAACTGTTCTTCAGGATGCCGAAGCATTTAAGGCTTGTATAGATAAGTATAAGGAGTATGCTGAAGAGCTGGGCGATTTTGATGTTATAATCGGGTCAGAATCAAGAGGCTTCATATTTGGAGCAACTCTGGCTTATGAAATGGGAAAAGGCTTTGTTCCAGTAACAAAAAAAGGTAAGCTACCCTATAAAACAATAAGGGTTGAGTATGATTTGGAATATGGAACAGACACTCTGGAGATGCATGAGGATGCCATAAAGCCCGGGCAAAGAGTTTTGATAGTTGATGATTTACTCGCTACAGGAGGCACTACAGAAGCTAACATAAAGCTTATTGAAAAGCTTGGAGGAGAAGTTGCGGGGATAGTATATTTTATTGAACTGGGCTTTTTAGAGGGAAGAAAAAAATTAGAGGGCTACAGGGTTAAGTCCATTGTTACTTTTTAATTGTTAAAAGATTTTATATCGTTTAGATATTTCTACAAATAATTTAGATTCCAGTCATTGACGACTAGTGGAGGGTGCTTTGATAGATAGCTTTTCAGTGCTTGTTGAAAAAGTTAAAAAATATGATCCCAACAGTAACATTGAAC